>CAIVQI010000049.1 GCA_903908015.1 uncultured Bacteroidota bacterium | reverse complement strand
CTGATCCACATTTGCCGAAGGTCGAGGGTAAGTCCCGAACCCCAGAACCCGCCGTATTCGCTTCTGATGCGCATCTGAGCATGCACCTCCAGGGCCGAATGCGGGTTCAGGTGTATCCCTACATCGGTGAGCACATAACCCGGATTGGCCAGTCGTTCGACCATGCTGTCGGCCTGCTCTTCAAGCTTCTCGATGGATAGGAATCCCCTCGAATAGGATGAGGCATAGGTTTTCGACGGCTGGCCCGGTTGGGCAACACCAGGTTGGCTGCCGAGCAACATCAGGAGAACCAACACGAAACCCCATGCATGATGTTGGTACATTCGGTTTCCGCTGACGGCCGGAGTGGTTATCGGAAATTTTATCGGATCGTTCATCAGAACTGTTATCGGAAAAGTTTTCAAGGGCATGTTTTCAAGTACATATGATGCATTAAAAGAAGACTTTGAGTTCCACCAGACTCTCGCGCCCGCGGAATTGATCGAGGTCAAAGCTGAAATCGCGAAAACCATACAGGCGGTGGCGGAAAAACAGCGCCGATCTTGCTCCCAGGTTGATGTCGCACCCCACACCCAATGCCCATCCTTGTTGGTTGCGGGGTTTGTAGGTCAACAAATCCAAATCGGTGGCGTAGTTGCCCAAAGTCCATTCGTAAGCCGCATAGGCACAGAGCAGGGCGACCCGACTCACCGCTTTGTAGGCCTCCAATTCATGGCTGTACTGGCGCAAATAAGCATTGGATGCAAACCGGGGAAGGACTGAGGCGGTTTTTTGGACGCTGTTCAGTCGGGTGAGGTACATCACATACAACGGACGGGCGCCAGAGCCCGACCGCCAACTGATTTGCCCTTCAATGGTAGAGAAGTGCTTGCGGTTGATGGCAATCCCCGCGCTGTCGTCGGAAAGCGTCACGGTCTCAAATACGTCGCGGTACATCACCGATTGCCGGCCGTATGGACCAACCTGCTGGGGGAAGGTCCACCGCCAAAAGCGCGCACGGGTAAATTGATTGACGGGATGGTTGTAAGTGATGCGGTTGGAGATGGCGTCGATTTCACGGGCCATACCCATGCCCAAATTAAAGCGCAGTTGACCCAAGGTCCACCGCGTATTGAGGTTCATCCCCTCACGGTTATTGGTCATCAGGCCAATGGGCAACACCGCGCTCGCGAATGGGCGGAGCACAGCATTACTCCCTACACCGCCTGAAACGGTTTCTCCGCTGCCCGGGGGGGTAGCCTCACGAACTGCGACATTCCAAAATAGGCCGTTGTTGTTCACCACCTTCGGGTCTATATGATAGGCATGCACCTCAACAGGAATCCCTGTGAGGCTCGGTTTGGTGATCACTTTGAGGTGACCCATAGGGGCCCACCCCAGTTTTTGGGATGGGTCTTCATATTTTCCCAAACCCCATTCAGCGCGTGCTTCCCACTGAGGAGAGGTAAAACGCCCTTCGAGTGTGTTGACCTGATAGGCACTGCGGGTGATACCCGGTGTATCGAGTGCCTGAAAATGATGAAACGTATTGAGGGCAACCCAGCCAGAGGGCGATGGATTCCATTGAACCCTTCCGCCCATGCTTCCCGATGGAATGCCTCCAAGTCCCGCGTTTAATTCCGTTTTTCCAGCAAAAACACTCGATTTCCACTGGTTTTTATGAGGATTCATATCCCAAATGGCCCCGTGAACAGCCCGTTCACCAAAGCGACTGTCTTGGTTGACCTGCCCCGAAGTGTAGAGTTCGTCGTAGCGGCTGTTCAAATCCTGACCGATGGGATCCCATGGATTTCGTTCAAAAAGCGACCATCGGTAATAGCCACGAAATGAAGCGAGGGTGAGATCAGACAATGAATACCAATGAATGCCCCCCAAGCGAAGCTGGTGACTCACATGCCTGTCGCTCCAGCTCAGGCCCAGGTTCATGCCCAGGTTCATGCCGAGTTGGTTGGCGAGGCGCTGACTGCCCAAAGGCGCAAATGGGTTCGGTCTTGCCGCGTTGGGCACCTGCCCGCTGTATGCCGCACCATGTCGGCCATCAAGAAATTGAAAGGCAAAAAGGTCAAATGACCATGATAAGTTGCCCCCCGGTCTACCGCGTACGTTAAGCCAAAGATTGGGCAACTGCGCATCATCACCCACAAATATCTGTTTGGGCGGCGGTGCAAGTGCCTGAGGTGTACGGGAATAGGGCAATTCATCGACGCGGTAGGTGCCCGTAAATCGGTAGAAGCCGCTGACCTGTATTTTTCGGGTTGCCGGCAACGGGCGCAAAGGAAACAAACCCCAGCTGCTGTCGGGCAGATGCTCTGTACTGTCGCTCGGTCCAGCACCAGCCCATGCCCCTGGCAGGCTGCCAAAAAAAAAGTAAATGCAGAGGAGCTTAGCGAGGTTCACTGGAGATATTAAGTTGTTATAATAATAATTTAATCCAAATATGAAGGTGTTGAGAGGGAAGGGCTCGACCACCTGAAGAATGGTTGTTTGGCGGGATTCATGGCTTTGGGCAATACATACAGCGGTAGGTTAGCGTACCCCGTTTTCTGTTGCTCATCCACCACATAAACATATAATCGGTAGGCGCCCTCGCCAGCGGGCAAGTCGATTTCTGCTTGTCGGCTCCGAGCGCCCTTAATGCGCAATGCGGCCGGATTCAGGCTCTGCTCGAAGTCACCCCCTGCGCCGGTATTGGTGGCCTCAGGAAGGATTTTCCATTGTATGCGGTACGAATCACTGTAGGGTTCGAGCAAGGCCAACTCAGCCCGAACGCGTTGACCGCCATACATTTTCATGTAGCGCTGGGGGGCAT
>CAIVQI010000048.1 GCA_903908015.1 uncultured Bacteroidota bacterium | reverse complement strand
TTGCTGCCGGAGTCTCTCGATCAGGTGTACCTCACCAACAGCGGTACAGAAGCCATAGAGGGGGCCCTCAAACTGGCCAAAAAATTCACCGGAAGGGGTGGGACGGTTTCGTTTGAACACGCCTACCACGGGAGTACGCACGGAGCGCTCAGCATCATGGGGCACGACCGCTACCAGCGGCCTTTCGCACCGCTCGTTCCGGGCAACCGCGTCATTCCCTACAACCACACCGATAGCCTCCGGTACATCGACCACAGTACGGCCGCCGTGGTGGTAGAAAGCGTTCAGGGCGAAGCGGGTTATCAAACCCCCTGTACACCTTGGTTTCAGGCCCTGAGGGCGCGTTGCACCGAAGTAGGGGCCGTGCTGATCTGCGATGAAATACAAAGTGGCATCGGACGCACGGGTGATTGGTTCGGATTCACGAAGCATGATGTGGTGCCGGATGTGGTGACCCTCGCCAAGGGACTCGGAGGCGGTCTCCCCATCGGGGCATTCGTGGCCCCCGGCGCGCTGATGTCTTCACTTAAAGACGATCCGGCTCTGGGGCACATCACGACTTTCGGTGGCAATCCGGTGTGTGCCGCCGCCGCCTGTGCCGTCCTCGACGTGCTGGAGGCCGAGATTCTACCTGCGCGTGCCGCCCGGCTGGAGGATGAAATCAGAAGCAGGCTCCAACATCCCTCCATTCTGCGGATGACCGGTCGTGGCTTTATGCTCGGTGTGGACTTGGGCAGTAACGCCCGATGCCGTGCCGTGATTGCTGACTGCCTGCAAAAGGGGGTCATTACAGATTGGTTTTTGTTCAATGAACAATCACTGCGCATTGCGCCGCCGCTCAATATCCCCGAGGAAATGCTGTTTGAAGCCTGCGACTTGATCCGATCGAGCATAGCCGCCCACGCGTAAAAGGGCCGGGTAGGAGATCATTGAGTTGATGTATTTATCATTCGTTTTGGTGATCATTTTTCATATCTACCAAAACCACTGGCATTCATGATGATCGGGTGATGAAAACGTCAATAAGTCATCCTATTCAGAAAATCGAACAGCGAACACACGGTATTAATTTTGGCCAAGGGGTAAGAATCGGCCACCAGCGGAGCAATTACACAGGTGTGCTCTGGGCTCAAATCAATCAGCATTTGATTTACCTCATGGCCTCGGACCGAGAATGGCCACCGCTGGAAAGATCTGCATGTACACGTCCAATTGTAGGGCTAGATGTCGAAAGTTAAATTCATGCATTTTTTGTGGCGCTATTTGATCGAACATTAGAAAATTGAATGCGAATGAAGGGTTGTGTTTGCCGGAATAACTCCCTCGATGAGGGGTCAACTTACCGGAATGGGGGTCAATTTGAAACGGAATTCTCAGTTCATTATTCCGGAAAATTATTCGGGTAAAGAGTAGCGAGATCATGCTATGGGGCGTCGCGGGTACAGATCACGTCCGCCCGATACATCCACAAGCCCTGGAACCTTATTATCTTTGAAGCGCATCAGTGACAACGATCCCATTCACCCGGTCCACCTTGTTCACCCAGCTCACTTCGTTCACCCAAATCACTTCGTTCACCCCGTCCACCCCATCTACTTCAGAAAACCCCATTCCAACCACCGCCACATGAAGTTTATTTCCTTTCAAGAACAGAAAAGTCCCGAAATAGGAATTATTCACCGCAATCAGCCCTATCGATTATCCGCCCTCATGCCCGGCGTTCCCCACGATATGACCGAATTTTTGGCCCTCGGACAACCCGCGATGGACCAAGCCCGGGCGGCGCTTCAACGTGTAGAATCCGGCGATTGTCCACCCGAGGCCCTTCTGGCGCAGGACATCCGGATACTGGCACCCGTACCCATGCCTACCTCTTGTCGCGACGGCTACGCCTTCCGCCAGCATGTGGCCGCCGCCCGCCGCAACCGTGGGGTCGACATGATCCCCGAATTTGACCAATACCCCATCTTCTACTTCACCAACCACCGGTCCATACAAGGCCCCGGGCCAATCCGCTGTATGCCCGACCATTTTAAGCAGCTCGACTTCGAACTGGAGGTAGCCGTGGTGATTGGGAAAGCAGGCCGCAACATTCGCGCTGCAGATGCCGATCAATACATCGCCGGATACACCATCATGAACGATATGAGTGCCCGCACCCTTCAAATGGAGGAAATGCTCCTCAATCTGGGGCCCGCCAAGGGGAAAGATTTTTCGACCGTCATTGGCCCCTGGCTGGTGACCCCCGATGAACTCGAGCCCTATCGTTGCGCCCCGCCGGCGGGCCACACCGGCAGCGCATTCCGCCTCGATATGGTGTGCCGGGTGAATGGGGTGGAGGTATCGCGTGGAAACATGGGGGATATGGACTGGACCTTTGCGGAAATCATCGAGCGCTGCGCTTATGGCGTTGACCTCGCCCCGGGCGATGTCATTGGTTCGGGCACCGTCGGCACCGGCTGTTTTTTGGAGCTCAACGGCACCGGCAAGCGACTCAACCCCGAGGGTTTCACTCCTCAGTGGCTCCAAGAAGGGGATCAAGTGGAACTGGAGGTGACCGGACTTGGACTATTGCGCAATCACATTGAACGCGAGGGGGATGATTTCTCCATTTTGGACCTAAAAAAGCGCTGAGGTGCGGACTATTGAACCCGGACAGCTGAGTATCCCACAACTACAGGGACTTCTTCAAGGGGCCATAGCTCCGCGGCCTATTGCCTTCGTGGCGACATGCGACCGCCAAGGGGTTGTGAATTTGAGTCCGTTTAGTTTCTACAACCTATTCAGCGCGCATCCGCCGGTGCTTATATTCTCACCAGCCCTGAGGGCCCGCGATGGGAGTAGTAAGCATACCCTGCAAAACCTGCTTGAGGTACCTGAATGCACCGTGAATGGGGTGACCCACGCCATGGTCCAACAAACCTCATTGGCCAGCAGCGAGTATCCACGTGGGGTCAACGAGTTTTTGAAGTCGGGATGCTCCCCGATTCCCTCTATCCAGGTTTCACCCCCACGCGTGGCGGAGTCGCCCGTGCAAATGGAATGCCGTGTAATCGAAATCAAAGCCCTTGGTCAGGGCCCTGGTGCAGGGAATCTGGTGATCTGTGAAATCATGCTCATTCATATCAATGAAGTTATTCTGAATGAACAAGGCGCGATTGATCCATACAAATCAGATTGGGTGGCACGTTTGGGGGGCGACTGGTATGCCCGCAGCAGCCATGGGTTGTTTACTGTACCCAAACCGCTCACCACTCTGGGCATTGGGGTCGATGCCTTGCCGCACTCCGTACAGCGGTCGACCGTCCTCACGGGAAATGACCTTGGTCTCCTAGGTAACCTGGAGAAGCTTCCTACACCCGAGGACTGCAGGACTGCTCGTTTACAGATGGCATCGGTCGACATGACTGGCGTGGACGCAAACATGACTGGCGTGGACGCAAACGTGACTGGCGTGGACGCAAACATGACTGGGGATGCCTTAAGAGAATCGGGTTTAGATCAAAAAGCCGCAGGAGAGCAGCAAGTACAAGAACAGGAGCGTGTCCATAGGGTGGCGCAAAAGTGGATTACTATGGGAAAAGTGAAGGAGGCACTGGCCCTCTTGATGGCTGAAGAGGCATCAGACCACTAAAATTTTTCGGTTACAAGCACGAATCTCTGAATCAAATTCAGCCCCTCAACTCCTGTTCGATGCGGTCGAAACGTCGTTTCATCGTGGATTGAGCCGCTTCGAACGACTCATCGGGTCCAAATGCCTGATTCAGGCTGATGTAGTATTTGATTTTTGGTTCTGTACCCGACGGACGAGCGGAAATGATGCCCCCAGATTCGGTAATCAATTGAAGTACATTCGACTTGGGCAGATCAATAGGCAATTCAGCCCCCGTTCGAAGGTCTTTTTCAATCGAGGATTGGTAGTCGCGCACACAAACAACGGCTTCTCCACCCAGCTGGGTGGGTGGGTTAGACCTGAATTTCTTCATCAATTCAGCAATCTGTTCTGCTCCTTCCTTTCCTTTCAGGGTTACGGAAATAAGCGTCTCCAAAAACAAGCCATGTCGGCGGTAGATGCCCATGAGGACCTCATAGAGTGACTTTCCCTGTGCATGGTAGTGGGCTGTCATTTCGGCGATCATCAAACATGCCCCCACGGCGTCTTTATCGCGCACATGCTCGCCCACCAGATATCCGTAGCTCTCTTCGCAGCCCGCGATATAGGTCTTTTGCCCTTCACGTTCGGTCATCACCGCACCGATGTATTTGAATCCGGTGAGCGTATTCAGGCATTCAACCCCTTTCTCCTCAGCCAAACGGTCGATGAGGTAGGAGGTCACAATCGTCTTCACCACATATTCGTTGCCTGTTAGTCGGCCTTTTGCGCTCCACTGTTCCAGCAAATACTCGAAGAGCAATACCCCGGTTTGGTTGCCATTCAACAACATGAATTTCCCTTCCGGATTGCGTATGGCTGCACCCACCCGATCGGCGTCGGGATCGGTGGCCAGCACGAGGTGGGCCCCCTTTTCCTCGCCCAGTTTCAACGCCATGGTGAGGGCCTCTTGTTCTTCTGGGTTTGGGTAAATCACCGTCGGGAAATTGCCATCGGGAATGCACTGCTCAGCAACCGTAAACACATGTTGATAGCCTGCTTCCTTGAGGAGGCGTGGCACCAATTCCACCCCGGTTCCGTGAATGGGCGAATAAACGATACGCAGATCGGGTGCTTCGAAAGGCGCTTCAGGCTGAAGTCGGAGCGCTAAGGACGCTTCCATAAATTGTTGATCCATTTCGGCACCCAGACTGCTAATCAGTTCCGGACGACCATCAAACCGAATGCTCCTGACATCGGTCATCGCCTGAACAGCGGAAATGATGCCTTTGTCGTGCGGGGGAAGGATCTGACAGCCATCAGACCAGTACACTTTATAGCCGCTGTATTCTTTGGGGTTGTGGGAGGCGGTAAGCATAACGCCGCTCACGCATCCGAGCCGGCGAATCGCGAATGAAAGTTCCGGCGTAGGGCGCAGGTCTTCAAAGAAATACACTTTGATTCCGTTGGCGCTGAATACATCCGCCACCAATGAGGCAAATTCACGGGCATGGTTGCGGCTGTCGTGCGCTAAAGCTACTGAAAGTCCACCTTGCGGGAAATGAGCGTTCAAATAATTGCTTAAGCCCTGTGTGGCTGCACCCAGGGTGTAGCGGTTTACGCGATTGGTACCCACACCCATGATGCCCCTCAATCCACCCGTACCGAATTCCAGATCACAATAAAAAGCGTCTGTTAATGCTTTTGCATCACCGCTGTCGATGAGGGCCCGCACCTCGCTGCGGGTGGTTTCATCGTACTGCTCGCTGGTCCATCGAAGGGCACGTTCCAAAATCAGGGGGTCGGGACTCGACATAGGTTGTAGGGTAAAAAATGAAGGGTGCAGAATGCGACTAAGATTCCCGGTTATTCCCTGGGGCATTGGCCCCTTCTTCAGCGGGATTTAGCGTTGGAGTTTGCTCGAGAATGCCTTTTAGGTTGTTCAAACCATTCTGAAGGTCGCGTCCGATGGATCCTTCTAAATCCATGAGCACCAAAAACAAATTCGTGGGGTAGGGCATCGAACCAGTCATGGCCCATTCAACCTCCGTGCTCCCGGATGCGTCGGCTCGGGTCGACATCCAACTATCGCTTTGCGATTCGAAAGGTCGAATAAACCGAATTTTATAGGTGATGCGCTTGCCTTCTTCAATGCCAACGATTTCCTGTTCACCAGCACCAACCGAATCAATCGGACTGTCCCAACGCATGAGAAAACCTACCGTTCCGTCGGTACCCTCGAAATCTACCTTCATGTGGGGATCCATCTTCGCCCAAACGCTGTAAAGGCCCTGATTTTTAAGTTGAGCGACATAAGAAAAAACAGAGTCAGAGGGAAGTTCGATATACACCCGTCTTTTAACCTCATAAGTTTTGGGGATAAAAAGAGCGGAAAAAAGGGCTATACCAAGCACAAACAATACAAGAAATAATAGATACTTTAAGAACTTCATAAGCCATTGAGTTTGCGTTCGCTACAGAAAGACAATCGTTGTGAAACCGAATAAACCCCACGAAAAAAGTGGAGGCACCGCAGCACATTCACAAAGATAAGTAAATTAAAAAGCAGATGAAAGCTCAGGAAGCAGGGGGCGATAGTAGAAATTGGGACTGATGACCTGATTGTCGAGATTCTGATGAAAAATGGGGCTGGCAGATCCACTCATGGGCGGTACCAGCCACGACCAATCCCCCTGAACATGGCGACCCTTTCTCGCTTCTGTTTGCATAAACTTCATGAATTGTTCACTGGCCGTGTGGTGGTCAACCATCCGTACACCGTCGGATTCAAAAGAATGAAGAACTGCCCGGTTTAGTTCCACCAGCGACCGGTCTTTCCAAAGGCTGGCTGTTGACCGACTGTCGAGCCCAAACAAATGGGCAACTGCAGGTAGGCAATTGTAGCGATCGGCATCACCCAAATTCCGGCTGCCGATTTCGGTCCCCATGTACCACCCATTGAAAGGTGCCGCGGGATACTGCAGGCCTCCGATTTCAAGCTGCATATCACTGATGACGGGGACGGCATACCAGCGCAGGCCTAGTGATGCAAATTCGGCGCATTCCGGGTGTCTGAGCGGCACTTCCAGGATCCATTCCGTTCGAGGCGATTGAAGATGCCATTCCCCTCCTGGTAGTCGCCATACCCAAGGCAGTATATCGAACTTACTGTGAACTGGCGTAGGATTCCACCCCAGTGATTGGCAGAATTGGGTAAAATTCAATTCCTTCGGGTCGCCAATGCATCCCCCGTCCTCCGCCAGCCATCCCGCATAACGAATGAGCTGGTGGTTGGCCACCGTGATAGCCTGTTCAGGGAGCTCGGGATGTGCAGGGGCAAAAACGCTCACGGCAGGGCGAATGGTACCTTTGTTGGTGGCGTATCTGAGGTGGCTGCCCAATGCTTCATAAACACCATCGTTTGTATTGATGTGCCGGCAATCGCGTACCTTCAATGCCTTCCAAAAAAGTCGTCCGATACAGCGGTTGCTGTTGCGCCAAGCCATGCGGGCACCGTGTTCAAGTTCAAAGGACAACTGATGATAGGTGCCGGTTGATTCAATTTCAATGCGAATGTGCTGGATTCGACTGGAGATCTGTTCTGTGCGCCCAATTTCAGTGTAACAGCGTTCAATGAAGTCGGCTGCTGTGAGAAATAGGTCTTTTGATCGGGGGAACTCATTTCGCTGCATGAATAAGGTTTAAATCCGTGAAACATGTATTCAAACCTGAGGAGCAACTGATTTGTTTTGCTGTGCTGTTTTATTTGGCTACAGCCATGTTCTGATCATTTGGGTCGTCGGGGAATTGAAGCCCGAAAATGGTCTGAAGGCCAACCATGATCGGACCCTTGGGCACATCGCTTCGGTGGATACCAAATTCAATCTGTGACGTTTTATGGGGTTCAAAACGAATGGGCTCGGGCAAGCAACGGGCTGGCAAGGTATCTGTGGATTTGGATTCGCGATTTTCTGTGCACAAAACCCACCGGAATGGGAAGTCAGCGTGATGTCGGTCCATCACATCATTGATGGGGTTTTTAACCCAAACATCGATCTGTAGGCTGTCGGGATGAGCACCATCCTGTATCGATATTTGTTGTATATGCAACAGTTCAGGGCTCTGAAGGTGATCGCTGATCAGGTATCCAATGCCCCGATGACCGATAGATAGCCATTGAGCTTGTGGACCTTCGGCACCAAATACCACAACCGATTTTTGTTGCCATTCAGCATGCCGTTTCCAGAGTTCGTATTGGGTGCGACGAACGCCGGCGGTGCTCACCAATCCCGATGGTTTACCTGTTTGGAACTGATACAGGGCAGCCTCCTGGAAGGATCCGGAGAATATGGAAGGCCGATCATCAGCCAAACGGGCCATGGCGGTGAAAATGTGATCGGGCCGACTCAAACGGGCCACTCGGTTGCCTGAGTCGGTAAAAAGCCATAACCGGAGGGCCACTACCACCACCAAACTGGGTGCGGTGAAGCGAAAAATGAAGCGTCGGAAGCCGACATGTTCTTCGGCTCGGCGAACAAACAGCCAGAGCATCGGAATGGTGGCCGATACCGTCCAATGGGGTTCAGTGTGTCCCCGAAGCGACAACAACCCGTAGAACACCAGCATGCCGATAAGTGACATGCGCATCGCTCGATACAGGGGGTCCTCGTTTTGTTTGCTGCGCCAATCGAGCATAAAGAGGGCGAATAGATTGAACGGGTGAAAAACAGCGAGTTGATTGGGCAAAAACTGCCAGATGTAGTCCCACCGAATCCCTTCGCTTCGGTGCTCAAGGTGAAAGCGGAACGACACGAAATCGTGCCGGTACTGCCAGTAGAGGTGGGGCAGCAAGAAAATTGTCGTAGCGCCCACTGCTATCAGCCACACAGGTTTCCGAAGGAGACGTGGATGCGCGGCGAGGGCGAGGATCACCTGAATGGCACCGAGGTACTTGCTGTAGGCCATGCCGGTCATGGCCAGGGTTAACCAAGCCGCATTCCAAGCATCTGAGCCTTGTTGGCCCAGTATTCTGCGATAAACGAGCCAAAACAGCACAGTGAAGCTGAGCAAGGGCATGTCTGGGGTTGTGATGAAGCCATACAGCTGCATCATGGGGAGTGATGCCATCAAGATGCCCATGATGTGTGCTTGCTGAGGCGAAGGCACCTTTTCTGTTCGCACCAAACGCCACAAAAGCAGCCAGA
>CAIVQI010000047.1 GCA_903908015.1 uncultured Bacteroidota bacterium | reverse complement strand
CTTGCTTTGTTTTTATATGAACAACAGCCGGTGTTGCCAGTGCAGAGGCCGCCACAAAATTGGGGTGCTCCATGATTTGATCTGGGAAACTCGCTAATTGTATAGGGGCTTGTTCGTTTGGAAAAGCCATAGAAGCTCTGGGCATATACCAAATCGCAACGGCAGCACCACCCAACGAACCAAGTGTCACAAGAGAGAAAAGCAAAATCCATTTTTTCATATTCAAAATTTTTACAGTTTAAAATGATGTTAGTCTAATTTTATTGTCCTCATCGGCAAACAAGGAAAACCATGATCGACATGGTTCAAATTATAGGCCGAAGTCACCGAATGTGCATTCCATGTATCCTATATTCGTGGCTGCGTTTTGAATGTGCATTCTACCCAACTAGAACACGACAAAATGTCTTCATTTTCGTCCTTCAATGAAAAAATGTCATTGACAAGCATGTCCAAGCAGGGTCTAAAATTCTATAAATACCATGGCTGTGGAAATGATTTTATCATTATCGACCAGGTCCAAAACCCTTCAGATTTTGATTCCTTTCATGGGCTCAGCGAGCAAAAAATAAGAGAACTCTGTACGTGGCATACAGGAATAGGCGCTGATGGCTTAATCTTCTTGATGCCATCCCATCAGCATTCATTTCGCATGGATTATTACAATGCAGACGGACGCCTGGGGAGCTTATGCGGCAATGGATCTCGATGCGCCGTACGCTGCGCCTACGATTTAGGGATGAGGCCAGACAACAACGGCATATTTCGGTTTGAAGCCCACGATGGCGATCATTTCGCTACCATAGAAGATGACCTCGTTACTGTATCGCTTCATGACTTCCCAGCTCCAATCACAACCCTGCACGGTTGGTTTGTGAACAACGGATCACCACATTTTTTGATCCCATCCCATGAACTCAATGAAATCAATGTGGACTCGGAAGGAAAACTTTGGAGACATCATTCGCAATTCAATCCGGGCGGAACCAATGTCAACTTCATACAGATTTTGGCTAAAAGCCACCTGAAAATCAGAACTTTTGAGCGTGGTGTGGAGCGCGAAACCATGGCATGTGGCACCGGGGTTACTGCCGCTGCTGCATGGTATGCATCATACGAAGCCCATGAAAGCAGCACTACAACACAGCATGCCATCAATATTGAGGCCCTTGGCGGCCATTTGCAGGTTAATTTTACATTAGCTGATCAGGTCATCAAGGATGTTCAACTCACTGGACCTGCCACCTCAGTTTTTGAAGGCTACCTGAGCATTTGAGCCCCATTCAATCTTTTGATGATCATGAAATACCGCTCTTGATTATTTTTGAGAAAAATTATAGTATATATTTTATTTATTATTATGACATTAATAGCATCTATATCGGGAATCAGGGGAACCATCGGTGGTGCACCAGATGATGGCCTAAGCCCTTTAGCCATTGTACGTTACACTACGGCTTACGGAACGTGGTTGGTCAACCAGAACAAAGGCAAGGTCGTGGTGGTTGGTCGTGACGCCCGAATCTCGGGTGATGTGGTGAATCGCCTTGTCACAGCCACCCTTATGAGCATGGGAATTGATGTCATTGATCTGGGACTTTCCACAACCCCAACTGTTGAAATGATGGTGCCATACCTTCAGGCTGCAGGTGGACTTATCTTAACGGCCTCTCACAATCCCGCTGAATGGAATGCATTGAAATTGCTTGACCACAGAGGACATTTTCTTTCGGGCACTCAGGGAGAGTCGGTCATGAAACTGGCAGAACAGGGTCATTTTCGTTATGCGGAGGTAGATCAACTCGGTACGTGTCGCCGATATGACCAAGCCATGACCGAGCACATCAGAATGATCCTAGAGCTGCCATTGGTTGATGTTCAGGCCATCAGGTCGCGGAATTTCCGCATTGCCATCGACGCGGTAAACTCAACAGGCGGTACTGCTGTACCCGAACTGTTGCATGCTTTGGGTGTTGCACACATTCATAAGATTCACTGCGACCCCAATGGACGATTTCCACACAATCCTGAACCATTACCCGAACACCTGGGCGATATCGCTCAGTTGGTACAAGAATCTGGAAGTGATCTGGGTATTGTGGTCGACCCGGATGTAGACCGCCTCGCACTTGTTTCGGAGGATGGTCGCTTTTTTGGAGAGGAATACACTTTAGTTGCGGTATCCGATTATGTATTGATGCATGAAAATGGCCACGCGGTTTCCAATTTAAGTTCTACCCGGGCACTAAGGGATGTTGCCGAACGGCATGGACGGAAATATTTCGCCAGCGCCGTAGGTGAAGTCAATGTGGTTGAAAAAATGGCTCAAGTAGGTGCGGTAATAGGAGGGGAGGGGAATGGTGGTGTTATCTATCCCCAACTGCATGCCGGTCGCGATGCACTCCTTGGCATTGCCTTGTTATTGAGCCACCTGGCCCGGCGAGGTGGCACGTTATCAGAGCTCAGGGCATCTTATCCAACATACTACATGAGCAAAAACAAGATGGTACTTCCTGAGCATGTAAATCCCAGTCAATTATTCGATCAGATGGCCGAGCATTTTGCCCATGAGAATCTCAATCGCGAAGATGGCCTCCGAATTGATTTTGAAAGCGCGCGTGAATGGGTTCATTTCAGGCGATCCAACACCGAACCCATTGTTAGGATCTACGCAGAAAGCCCGCAAACAGGACGCGCAGATTCGTTGGCACTCGAAATGATTCATCACATCGAAAATCTAATCGCATGACACGCATGGTTTATTTCGACAATGCGGCCACAACGCCACTACACCCAGAAGTTGTTGCCGCCATGCTTGATCATATGCACCATACCCACGGCAACCCCTCGTCGATTCACGCCGCTGGTCGGACGGCCAAGGCTGTCTTGGAAAAATCGCGACGCAGCATCGCTCAATTGATGGGCTGCGCCCCTTCTGAAATTTTCTTCACATCGGGGGGAACAGAAAGCGACAATACGGCCCTCAGTGGCCTCATCGACCGTGGCGGGGTCGGTCGACTGATCAGCAGCCCCATCGAACACCACGCGATCACCCATACGCTCGAATACTTGGGCAAACACCGTGGCATTCCCCTTTCGTGGGTTCAGTTAACAGCGAATGGTCACATCGACCTCAAACATCTGCAGGTGCTGCTCTCATCATCGCCCAATGCCTTCGTCAGCCTCATGCACGGCAACAATGAGATTGGGAACATGATTGATTTGGATGTGGTGGGTCAATTATGTCGGACGCATGGGGCCATTTTTCATACTGATGCCGTACAAACCGTGGGGTACTTCCCTTTCAACCTGCAGCAAATGTCAGTGGACCTGCTCAGCGCATCGGCCCACAAATTCAACGGTCCGAAAGGGGTGGGTTTCTTGTATATAAGGGCTGGGCTACAACCAGAACCCTTCATCCACGGAGGGGCTCAAGAACGACAACAAAGAGGGGGCACTGAGAACCTGCATTCGATAGTGGGCATGACCCGGGCACTTGAACTGGCTTATTCGCATTTAAGCGCCAAGGAATTACACATTCGAGCGCTGCGCGAGCGACTCATCACCCAGCTTCGCGAACGCATTCCGGAAGTTTCATTCAATGGTGATGTTGATGGAAACGCGCTCTACACTGTGGTGAATGTTTCTTTCCCGACGCACCCTAATGGTGAAATGTTGCTTTTTAATCTCGATATCCATGGCATTTGTGCCTCAGGCGGCAGCGCATGCTCATCTGGAAGTCAAGTAGGCAGTCATGTATTGCAAGGAGTAGGGGCCGACACCACCCGACATCATGTACGCTTCTCATTAGGCCATCAAAACACAACGGAGGAGGTTGATTTCGTCGTTGAAACTTTGACACAATTATTGGCCAGTCCCTAAAAAGCCTGGACCATTTCCATTTGGCGGATGAATGAACTCAAACCAACGAACGCAGAAATTCGAGGGTATTTATTCCATCGGCATAATCCCAAAGTGCAGGCGACTGACTATGTCCATAATTCAAGGCACCGCTTATGCCTTCTACAGGTCCGACGACGCATTGCCACTGGTCGCGCAGCGATTCCAGCCGATGAACCACCTCCGATTGGTCAGCGTAATATTGCCATGTGACAACACTTAACGCGCTAAACAGCGCATCATCACGCCTTAAGATGAATCCGGGCACAAACTGATGAGGCACCTTGTTCATCATATGCAAGGCCAATTGGAAATCGAAATTATTTGCATATCTGGAATGT
>CAIVQI010000046.1 GCA_903908015.1 uncultured Bacteroidota bacterium | reverse complement strand
TGGTTCGTTTGGCGAATTTATAGTGGTCACTTAACATGTGCTTTTCTTCAAATTCCCAGATCCTTTGCTTTAATCCTCCCCTACTTTGTTTGGTACCTCTGGCGCTGGTCCGCTACAGGCTGGACCGTTGAGGGGGGACGTGTGTTGGTGATGCACCTCCAATGGTTGATCATCCCCCTATTGCTCTTAGGCCTACCCCAAAAACTGAAGGAACATGCTCATCAATTGTTCTTTTTACTATGGGCGCTGATGCTTTTTACCTCTTTCGGCTTATGCCTTGAGGGCATCATAGAATGGATATTGGGCGACACCCCTTCTGAAGGCTTCTCCGATCACCCCTTGTTCTACATTGGCCTATCCGATCCCCTGATGCACCCTGGGTATCTATCCATGATTGTGTCTGTTTTTTTCATGACCGCCCTTATTGTTCCGCGTCCTGCCTGGGTATCGAAACGGCGCTTCTTGTTGGGCCAATTATTTCTGTTGTTGTTTTTGGTGATGCTCTCCTCACGTATGATTTTGGGTGTTTTGCTGTTGACTTGGCCAATTGCTGGGCATTTTTGGAAAAACTTTCATCGAAAAGCTGGCATCCTGATCACATTCTCCATTATTTTCCTCATTCTCGCTTTCAGTCTGGGGTATTTACCCCAACCGATTGACCATCGGATCAGGGATTTATCGCAGGTGGAGTACCGGATAGATGCCGATAGTTTAAGTGATTTTTCTGGCGTTACCATACGACTGGCCGAGTGGAAAGGGGCATTACATGCTATTAAAGATCAACCCTTTGTGGGTCATGGACCAGGATTGGGCCAAAAGGCTCTGATGGAAGCCTACGAAAAATTGGGATTTCATGTGGGCCTACGCTATCATTTTAACGCACACAATCAGTACCTGCAAACCGCACTGGACCTGGGCTGGATTGGCTCCTTGCTGCTGGTCTTGTCGATTATCGCCGTCTCCTTTCCATATATATCCTCAGGCAACAGAATGGTCTTATGGTATCTCTTTTTCTTTTTGCTTTGTTCCTTCACCGAGAGCACCCTCCTTAGGCAAAAAGGCACTGTGATGCTGGCCCTTTATCTGCCTCTTCTGGGACTCTTCCCATCAAAAAAAGTAAGGACTTAGGCGTGTAGCGCCCCTAAAATCCGGTCAACCTGCTGCTGATTCGGCTGAAGGGGATTCTCCGCCATTTCCCGAAATACAGACCGCAGTAGAATACATTCATCAGTGAGCTTTCGGTCACCCGCTATTAAATGCTCTGCCAAATTGCGTCGGGGATCCCCCGAATTCAAAAAGAGCGCCGACACCAATAAATCGTTTGTAAAGTTTCTTTCCATCAAATGAATTTTTCAAGAATACGCAGAAAAAACGCAAATACTGACTGCTTGGTATAAACTATCTTTGTAAAAAAAAATGATGACTGTAGTTTTGTTTTTAGTGGGCCTTTCTCTTTTGGTATTGGGGTCTGATTGGCTCGTGCGTGGAGGATCGGGAGTTGCCAAGAAATTCCGTATTCCTGATATCGTTATTGGTCTAACCATCGTTTCCATGGGTACATCCCTCCCTGAGTTGCTGGTCAGTTTGTTTGCAGCATTAAAAGGCAGTTCCGATATCGCCATGGGGAATGTTGTTGGGAGTAATATTGTGAATATTTTGTTTATTCTTGGCTTGTCAGCTTTAATTGGCCAGCTAACCGTAAAAAAAAACACAACCTATGTAGAGATTCCCATTGCACTGGGCACAGCGCTGCTGCTTAGCTTGATGGGGCTCATATCTGCTGATTCATTGTCCGGAACCGGGGCCATGGGCCTGACACACGGCATTATCCTTCTAATTCTGTTTGGCCTCTTTTTGTACTACATGTTGTGGATGACCAAACAAAACAGAAACCAGGAAGTTGAGGCAGACGACAAGGCAGCGATTACCGGGAAATCACCTTTGCTTTTGGTCGGCATGTTGGTGGCAGGAATCGTACTTTTGGCTTGGGGGGCTGATTTATGCGTCAAAAATGCTGTTTTGATTGCACGGTCATGGGGTGCTTCGGAAACTTTAATCGGTCTTACATTGGTTGCCGCTGGCACCTCGCTTCCCGAACTGTTCACGTCGGTCGTCGCCACCATCCGTAAAGAAAGTGATATCGCCATTGGCAACGTGGTCGGGTCTAACATCTTTAATATCTTGTTTATTTTGGGAATATCCTCTGTCATTCATCCCTTACAATACTCGATTGAAATGATAACCGACATGGGGGTGATGTCCGTAACCTCGCTTTTATTGTTCGTTTTGGTCTTTTTCGGGAAGCGACATACTTTGGGAAGAATGGAGGGCATTATCTTTTTATTGGCCTATGCCGCCTATCTTTACTTTTTGATCCAGCGTGGATGAAAAGCGTATAACCCTACTGAGGAGCATTCAAAGTGTCGAGGAGCTCCGACAACTGAGTCCGGATCAGCTCCCTTTACTTGCAGAAGAATTGCGTCAGTTCCTTATTCAGGAAATTAGTGAACGGGGTGGCCACTTTGGCGCAAACTTAGGCGTAGTTGAATTAACCATCGCCCTACACTTTGTATTTCAAACTCCGGACGATTATTTGGTATGGGACGTGGGTCACCAGGCATATGCCCATAAAATCCTGACTGGCCGTCGGCATTTGTTTGCAGGAAACAGAGTTTTGGGTGGAATTAGCGGATTTCCCAGTCGATCAGAGAGCACCTTTGATTGCTTTGGCACAGGGCATGCCAGCACCTCCATCAGCGCCGCTATAGGCATCGCCCATCAGGTCAGTAGGTTAAACACTACACGTCGTCCTCGCACTATTGCCGTGATTGGGGATGGGGCATTAACGGGTGGGTTGGCCTATGAGGCCCTCAATCAATTGAGCGAATGTTCGCTGCCGATTTTGGTAGTGATCAACGACAACCAAATGAGTATCGATCCGAATGTGGGTGGAATCAGCAAGCACCTGAACCAATTAAAAAACGACGACGCCTCGGGACATGCCAGTTCGATTTTCGATAAGCTCGGGATACCCTACAAAGGCTGTATTGATGGTCACAACCTATCGGATCTCATCGAGGCTTTGCGTGTATGGGACAACGACCCAAAGCCGTGCGTCATCCATGTTCTGACGCGCAAAGGCAAGGGCTTTCCCCCAGCTGAGGAAGAACAAACACGTTGGCATGCGCCAGGGCGTTTCGACAAGCTCAGTGGTCGCACCATTCCTGACCAGCAGGTATTGGGGCCCAAATTCCAGGACGTATTTGGTCGGACTCTTGTAGCACTGGCGAAGGCCGACCAACGGGTGGTGGGGATCACGGCTGCGATGCTTACAGGCACCTCACTCAAAATGTTGATGGATGAAATGCCCGATCGCTGCTTCGATGTAGGAATTGCGGAAGCGCACGCCGTGACCTTTGCAGCGGGGATGGCGACGCGCGGTGCACGGCCTTTCGTGGCCATTTATTCCACTTTTCTTCAACGAGCATACGACCAAATCATACATGATGTGGCCCTACAGAAATTACCCGTTGTTTTTTGCATCGACCGGGCCGGGTTGGCGGGAGCTGACGGGCCCACCCACCATGGCGCATTCGATTTAGCCTATCTGGCTTGTGTACCCAACTTAACTGTAGTGGCGCCACGAAATGCAGGAGAATTAAGGCTGATGATGTACACAGCCTTGCATCATGATTCGGGCCCATTTGCCATCAGGTATCCACGTGGACATGCACCAGATCATCCGGACGATAGACCTATTCATCCGCTTTTGCGCTACAGCGCACATCGCCTGGTCTCAGGAAATTCTGGAATGGTGATCTCCGTGGGCCCAATGGCTGCTCATGTGACGGAGGCCCTGAATCGGTTAGATCACCCGATTGCTATTGCCCACTGGGACCTGCGTTTTGTGAAACCCATCGACCCAGAATTGCTACAAGAAGCACTCGCCCACCCTTTCGTACTGGTGGTGGAAGATGGCTGCCACCGTGGCGGTGCAGGGTCCGCGATTGGTCATGCCCTTCTGGAGGCCGGTTATCGAGGAAAATTCAGGTGGCCGCTTTGCCCGATGCATATGTTACCCATGGGAAACCCGAAGAATTATATGCATTGCATCAATTAGACGCCCAAGGCATCTATGATCACTTGCGCGCACTATTATTGGATTAAGCTATGTTTTTGGTTTTACCGCTTCACGAACCGCAGTCGACCCAAACCACTTCCCGACATAAACTCAAGCACATACAAACCATTCGGCAATACGCTTACATCCAATTTCACTGCATCATCTTCCGGCTGCCCAAACAGCCTAATTCTTCGCCCTGCTGCATCCACCGCAAAGCAATTCGACTGGCCAGTTAGGTCGATGCCTTTTAGATAAAGCGCATTTTGGGCAGGATTGGGATAAATTGTTTGGGTTGATGATGGTGAATGATCGTTGAGTGTCGTCATAAAAAAGGAAAATCCTGCGCTCGTGTCTGACAGACAGCCCGCAGAATCTACAATCAGTTGATACACCCCACTTCGTTGGGGCACGATTGTACGAATAGCGATGGTATCTATCCAAATGCCATCCACAAACCACCGATAGGCACTCCCCGAGTTAACCGAACGCAGCGCACCTGAAACAGATTCGATTTCGGCAGGAGGGGCTTCAAAAACACGGATGGTGTATGAACCGGTAACTGCACATCCACCGCTTTGTCCACTATACTGAATGGTATGCAGACCAACACCGGCCTGGGATGGACTGAAAATCCCGAATGACACGCCCGGTCCAGAATAGTTTCCCCCGGGTATGTTGGCCTGATTGAGTAGAATATTAGAGCCGCGTACACATACCGGATTCACCGGCCAAAAACTGAGCGTTGGGGGTTGATTGATGGTGATGCTGCGGGTGAGCCAGTTCACACAACCCGTTATGGCGTCGGGCAAGGTTGTATAGGTAATAGCGAAGACACCAGCACCCGCTAATGAGGGGATCAAACTGTCGTTGCGCACCCCTGTGCCCGACCATGATCCGCTTGGAACCCCTTGCGGGAGCGCGATCGGTGCGGAATTCACACAAATTGCGGGAATGTTGGCCGGAAAAGTAGTGATGCTGGGTAATGAATCAACGACAATGATGGCTGTATCGCTTGAAACGCATCCATTGCTGTTGGGTCGGGTGTAGCGCACTGTATGCGTTCCAACACCGGCCAAAAGAGGGTTAAAACTATTGCCTGTTACACCCGGTCCCGAAAAATTACCCCCAGGTTGACTGGCAGTTAGGTTGAGATTCGCCGCATTGAGGCATATTCTGGCAGGCAAGGAGTCAATGTGAACGGCCGTCACGGGCAAAACCTGAACGCTGGTGCTCTGAGAAAGCTGACACCCCGGCAGGGTGTAGGTGATGGTATGGGTTCCTACGCCTGCCACAGAGGGATGAAACAAACTATCGCCCATGGTGCCTGCGCCTGTGTAGCGGCCCCCACGCGGGAACCCGATGCGCAATGTGATGACCCCTGCATTCTCGCAAACCGGTGCTAAAGAGTCCAGGGTGATTTGCAGCGAGTCGGTGACCCGAACGGCAAGTTGCCTGACAAGCGTATCAGACCCCGTAACATTGGTTGATATGAGGGTTACAGGATATATTCCGGAGGAGTCATAGCGAACAGGCCCTGGGGTGGCTCCGGTATCGGAGGCCGGAACACCCCCAGGAAAGAACCACAAACGTGTGTCTGGATTGTTCTGGCTGTTGTCGCGGTATGCCACGAACCCACCCCTACAAACTGAGTCGGCCGTTTGTGTGAAGCTGGCCACCGGCCTTAGGATGGGGGGCTGACAACCATTGCTGGTCAGTAGGCTGGCCCGACGGGTGCCGTTTTGCAGCACAACATTCATGCGTTCAGTTTGGTTGGACGTGAAAATATTCATGCACGCGTCGTTGGTGTAGTCCATGTAGTTCTGCACCATATCCGGCCAATCGGTGGTCGGATTGGGCGGAAAGGTCATGTCGTTGCACCGGTTCACATTGGGACAACCGGAATTGGACTGGCTGCTGCGTGGGGTATCATCGCAGTAATCATCGACCGTACAACCGCCATCACCCCAAATATGCCGAAGGCCTAGGAAATGCCCTACTTCATGCGTTGCAGTCCGCCCACCATTGTACTGTCCGGGAAATGGATTCGCTGGCGGGCGCCCGACGGAGGAATAGAGCAACACAATTCCATCCGTATTGGCGTTTCCTCCAGTGAGTCCGGGCAGACCCGTTCCAGAGGGAAACTGCGCATAACCCAATACTCCTCCACTGAGGTTTGCTACCCAGATGTTGAAGTAGCGGTTGGGGTCCCAAATCGTGTTGGGCTTGATCTGACTATTGAACGTGCTTGTGCTGTAGCTGGTGGTGTTGGGAAAGGCATGTCGGATAATACCGTTGGTGGGATTGCCGGCTGGGTCTTGTTGGGCCAGGCAAAACTGTATGTTGGAATTGGATGCCACAGGTCGAAATACAACCGGAGTATTGCCTGTATCAGGGTTTTGCCGCATAAAATCCTCATTCAATACCTGAATCTGGGATAAAACCTGCGCATTGCTGATGTTCCATGCGTCATTTTCATTGCGGTAAATGATGTGCACGACAGTAGGCAGGATGCGAGGCCCTGTTTCGGGCTGTGGGTTGGCCGCCATTTCGGCCCGTTTACGCGCCATCCACGCTTCAAACTGGGCATCGATTGTGGGCTTTTGGGCACCGTACATCTGCTCCTCCATTTCTGTGGTGTAACAACGAATGGTCTGACCATGCACCTGGGTTAGACCAATATGGCACATCAGGAGCAACCCAAAGGAAAGTTGGCTGATAAATTCGGTCGACTTAAATTTCATAAATTCCATATCACAATGCTATGAAAAATGACTGAAAATGGCAAGAGAGACTATTTTTGCGGCATGAACCCATCGAGCGACACTCTAGGAACAGATCTCGACAAAGCAGTCGCCATTCTTAGAGCAGGTGGATTGGTGGCAATTCCCACGGAAACGGTATATGGACTGGCCGCAAATGCCCTCGATGAGGATGCTGTATTATCTATTTTTCAAGTAAAGAACCGACCCACTTTCGATCCGCTTATCGTGCATTTGGCACAATCGACGCAACTGGATCTGTATGCTGAAGTCCCCAGTGAAACGGCGTTCCGACTCGCAGAACATTTTTGGCCCGGGCCCCTTACCCTTGTACTGAAACGTAAGTCGATGATCCCAGATGTGGTTAGCGCCGGCTTAGATACAGTCGCTGTTCGGGTACCCAACCACCCACGCACCCTCGACTTATTGTCGCGCATCGATTTTCCCTTAGCCGCGCCCAGTGCCAATCCATTTGGCTATGTGAGTCCCACTTGTTCTTCCCATGTTCAACGGCAATTGGGAGAAAAAATAGATTACATACTGGAAGGTGGCGAAAGCATTATAGGATTGGAAAGTACGGTTTTGGACCTCAGTGGTCAATCGCCTGTAATCCTGCGCCGCGGGGGCATTCCTGAAGAAGAACTGGAAGAATTTCTGGGAAAACATATTCAAAAAACCCTGTCTTCTTCGCGTCCTGGCGCACCGGGTATGTTGCACAGTCATTACGCGCCCCGTTGTTCGCTGCATACCTATACCGGTGATGCCTGGCGCAATCTCGTCTTGGGATTGACCCCTTCTCAATTCTCTGAGGCCTATTGGATCAGGTTCTCGCATGAATTGGCTGATGTAGAGAAGGATCGTCAATTGGTCTTGAGCAGAACCGCTGATCTCAGTGAAGCAGCGCGCAATTTATTCAGTGCCATCAGGACGCTCGACGACAAAGGTGCCGTTGCTATTTACGCAGAAAAAGTTCCCGATACTGGATTGGGCAGGGCCATCAACGACCGTTTGACGCGGGCCACATCAAAAAAATAATGGACTGGCACTTCAAAGAAAAATGTGTAGCGAGGACGGGAGTTGAACCCGTGACCTCAGGGTTATGAATCCTGCGCTCTAACCAACTGAGCTACCTCGCCAATTCAGGGCGCAAATATACTAGATGATCCAAACATTTGTACAATCCCTTCTTTTTTCGTATTATTGTCTTTTGGCCGATCAATCATTCACCATTTTCGCCCGGCCAAGGTCCTGAAAATCGAAGCGGATGGCACAACGCGTAAATTTCAAGTTGGAATATTTGTTCCATTGCTCTCCCAAACTGCTCTTCAAGCAAATTTCAACCCCTTCCGGCCTAGAGACCTGGTTTGCTGACCGGGTCAATGTTCACGGGGGTGACTATGAGTTTGTTTGGAATCAAAGCAGTAACCGTGCAGATTTACTGGAAAACAAGAACAACTCCCATGTTCGATTTCATTGGAAAGACGCCCCTGCTGGCGAATATTTCGAGATGCGCATCAAAGTAGATGAACTCACCTCGGATGTTTCATTTCTGATCTCCGATTTTTGCGAGGCAGGTGAAGAAGATGAAAACCGAATGCTGTGGGATCAGGCCGTGGCCACTTTACGTAGTCGGATCGGTGCTTAACCGAAGTTAAGAGGTGGGTGTACTTGGGAGACTGCTGATCAGGACCTTCGCGGGACCATTTATCCTCACATTTTTCATCGTCCTGTTTATTCTCGTGATGCAGTTTTTGTGGGTATACATGGATGATCTCGTGGGGAAAGGTCTGGAATGGTATGTTATAGCGGAATTGTTGGTGTATGCCTCGGCCAGTTTTGTGCCTATGGCCTTGCCGCTCGCGATGCTCCTCTCTTCCATCATGACCATGGGACAATTTGGCGAGTACAATGAACTCACTGCAACGCGAGCGGCCGGAATTAGTTTATGGAAATTGGTGCGCCCACTCATGTTTCTTTCTGTTCTACTGAGCCTTTCGGCATTTCTATTTTCCGACACCCTCTTGCCGCAGTCGCGACTCAAATTCGGGTCGCTCTTGTTCGACATCCAGCAAAAAAAACCCGCACTTTCCATCAAAGAGGGCAGGTTTTACACCGAAATTGAACATTATGCTTTAAGGATAGGACAAAAGAGTGAGGACGGCAAGCAATTAAGCGACATCCTGATTTACGACCACAGCAGCGGACGAGGCAATACAAGTGTCATCACAGCCAAGCGCGGCAAAATGACCATGAGTGACGATCAACGGTACCTTAGCCTAAAACTGTATGACGGGTTCACTTATGAGGAACTTCAGGAGGATGCGCCATCCCGTCGCCATCGTCCACATCTAAAAACCAGTTTTTCGGTGCAGGAAATCCACTTTGATCTGTCCTCTTTCAACATGAAGCGCAGCGATGAGTCGATCTTCCGCGATTATTTTTCTATGCTCAATCTCAAACAGCTGAAACTGGCTACCGATTCGCTCGAAACTGCCTATGCTGCGCGTGACCGAGATATTCGGCAAACCATGAAGAATTTCTACCGCTTTGGGGATAGTCTCTTGTTCGTTGCCCCAGCTTCTCCAACCCGCAATCACTCCCCACGACTTCAAGTACACGGCACGCACAGTACGCAAAAAGCAGACCTGGCGCAAAAAGCAGACCTGGCGCAAACCCAGCATCACCCGAATTCGTCACCGGAAGAATCAAAACATATGGTTGATTCGCTGCCTTCTACCCTTGCACAGGCTGAAACGCTTTCGGTAATTTATCGGCAAAATCTACCGACCAAAGAAGCCAAAAATCTGCCTGGCAGCGCAGGTCAAGTCATCGCGTCTGTGCGCACCAGAGGTGATTCACTGGCCGCTCTTTGGGCTGAAAAGAGGCGCACCGAACAACGCATCACCCATACCGACTCCATTACCCTACTCCGAGACGCTGTTCAGTCGGCACAAACCCTGCAGGGCTACAGTTCCATGCGTTTGCGGGAACTGGAAGGCCGAAGACATATGCTCAACCGTCATTATCTGGAAATCCACAGAAAATTTTCACTGTCCTTCGCCTGCTTTCTTTTCTTCCTTATTGGTGCTCCTATGGGCGCACTGATCCGGCGCGGGGGTTTGGGTCTGCCCATGCTGATCTCAATACTGCTGTTTCTTATATATCATGTCATCACCATGAGCAGCGAAAAACTCGCACGCGATGGCGTTGTGGATGTGCACCTGGGCATGTGGATTTCCAGTCTGGTTCTACTGCCCGCAGGGATGCTGTTGATGCTGGCTGCCAACCGTGAAGGGCGCGTTCCCCTACCTCGGTGGTCTCGTATTTGGGGAAAAATGCGTTGATTGATTCGAAAATATAGGCCCACCTGTGCTCAGAATCCTGCTTATCACAAACCGAATCCCTTTCCCCCCACATGATGGTGGAAGCCTGGCCATCCAGGCCATGATGGATGTTCAAGAACAAATACCTGGTTCCGTCCGTCTTTTTGCACCCAATGCCAGCCGAAACCATGTGCCTGTACACACTCTTCCAGAGCGGTTTACCCAGCGCTATCGCATCAGGACGTTTGACCTCAACACGGCACTTGTTCCATCTGCCATGGCAGCAAATTGGCTTTGCTCCAATGAACCGTACCACAGCATCAGGTTTATGCATGCCACGGTAGG
>CAIVQI010000045.1 GCA_903908015.1 uncultured Bacteroidota bacterium | reverse complement strand
GGCCCAGTACTTCAATCGGTGGCACGTGCCCAACGACTCAACGAGGCCTCGTTCCATTTGCCCTTGTGTCGGATCGACTGCCGTAAGCTGTTGTTTTGGGCAGCCCAGCGGTCAATCGGCTTAAATATCCCAGAATCCGGTTCATTGGAGGGCCTGTTAAATGGGGTGGTTGACTTGTTTTTTGAACACGGGGGGCGCTATTATATCCTCGACTGGAAGTCGGATCGATTAGGAGATGCTGTTGGTGACTATGACCTGCCCTGTTTGGAACTGGCCATGGCCAATCGCAACTACACATTACAATATTATCTCTATACTTTGGCGCTTTACCGCTACCTGAAGCATAGGGTTCCCGATTTCTCGTATGACAAGCATTTTGGCGGGGTATTCTACGTATTTTTAAGGGGTGTGCGCCCAGGGTCAGATCGGGGCATCTACCACCGTAAACCTCCTTTGGCTGATATTGAGGCACTCGAAGTCCTCATGCTCGCCAAGGCTCAAATAGAAGTTTGAAGCAACAAAGTAAATTGATCGACGATGAGCGGGAATTTGAATTAGAATGATCACGATAAGATTGGCCCAAAACATCAACCCAATGGGGCGGATTTAGGATAAAGAAATGAGGTTTCCCCATCAAAACCCGACGCGTGTGCGGCCGCGGGCCCAACCTGAGGTCTCCTGCAGCAGAAGTTTTTCGATCAGGTCGGCCTTGCACAGCTCGGGTTTGTAGAGGATCAACTTACGGTATACATTGTTGAGCTGAGCGGGCGCGAAGGGATGTTTTGCTGCAATGCGGTCGAGTGCTTCGGCTGGTGCGAAGTCTCTGAACAGCTTGTTGATGAGCAACTGCCTGACAGCCGTGTCCGGCAAAGGCACATTGAGTTTGAAGGCCCAACGACGGTCGTAGGCCTTGTCCATCGAGACCGTGTAATTCGTGGTGGCGAACAAAATCCCCTCGAATCGTTCCAATTCGTTGAGGAACTGAGTGACAATAGAATTTTCCAAGTTTTCCAGGCTGTTGCCCCGATTGGCACGGGCGTAAAAGAAGGAGTCGGCCTCGTTAAATAGGATGATGGGCAGTCGCGCCATTGAACGGGCGGTGGCATTCAGTTCAGCAAACAGACGTGAAATGTTTTTTTCATTTTCCCCAAAGTATTTGTCGCGCGTTTCTTCAAGACGCACCATCAGTAGGTTGCGTTTGCTGCGTCGGGCCAACTGTCGTACCAGTTCGGTTTTGCCAGAGCCCGCTGGCCCAGTGAGCATCACTTGAAGACCGGGTACCATCCCACCCGCTTCTAATCGGCCAAAATAAGATTTCAGGCGTTCTTCTCCCAGCAGCTCGGTGAGTTGTTGTCGTTCCGCGTCGAATTCCCTGGTGTAGTGTAGGGTAATGGGACGAATCGACTTCTGGTCGATGATTTCGAAATAGGGGGATGGGGGGATTTGCATCCGAATGGAGCGCCGCAGGGCAGCAGGAATAATTTTCCCTTCAACCTTGGGATGAAGTTGGATGCGGATTACCCGACCATCGATGAGTTGTGCGGCTTGCAGCAGGTTCTGCGTGTATAGGGTGGATTTTGGATCCGCCCATATCGCCGCGTAGAGGAGCTGGTCGACCGGATTGGGAAAAAGGTCGCTCACCAAATCGCCCAAATCCATAGAATGTTGTTGCGCCAAAGAATGAGCAGCTGTGGCCAATAGAGCCATTTGCTCATAAACCTGACCGCTGAGACGCCTCAACTGCCGGGCCAAAGGATCTTCGTGGTGGTCGACCAAAATTCGGAAAATATGGTTCTGCATCGTCTCAAACAGAAATTGCCCGCGTTCTTGTTTGTACCACCCCACGGCCTTGTTCAGGAGTTGATGTTGGTGACTGGTCTTACAAATCTCCAGGTAGTGATTTTGACGGGTTTTTAGAAAGCCTTCCAAAGCCAGACTCAGGTGCAGCCCTCCTTCGCCTGGGTCTTCTTCGCCCCGCACCAGATAGCCCTTATCCACCAAACTTTGTACGGCTAAACGCACCGCCACAGGAGGTTGGGTTTGGGCTGTTTTCTCCTGCAAATCATCTTCAAAAAAACGCCT
>CAIVQI010000044.1 GCA_903908015.1 uncultured Bacteroidota bacterium | reverse complement strand
CTCCTCACGTGCGGGATAGATGGGCAGGATGCGGCATTCATCGAGGGCCGACAAGCTTTTGGCGAATCCATCAAGAAAATCGCGGGTACGGGTAAACAAATGTGGCTGGAAGATGCCCAATATGGAGCGCCCTGGATGCAATAGTCGCACCCCTGAGAGGAACGCATCAATTTCTGTAGGATGATGGGCGTAATCATCGATGAATATAATGTTATTATTGTTATAGCGATATTCAAACCTTCTTTTTACAGCCTTAAATGAATTTAATGCCGGGGCGATCTGGGTGGGCTGTACACCGATTTCTAGGGCGATTGTTATGGCCGCTAAGGCATTATCCACATTATGACGCCCGCCCATGGGCAAGAATAGATCAGGGATCATCTGTGGTCCATGGTAGTCGAACCGCATGCCCAGTCCATCTGCCCGTACTTCATGTGCCCAAACAGCGCCGCCCTCTCCATAACGCACGGCCCCGGGCCATTTCGCTGTACTGAACTGCGCTGAGGTGTGCACCAGGAGCGTGTGCTGAACTTGATGCGCAAACTGCTCATAAGCCTCAATCAAGGATGATGCACTTTGGTAGATGTCGAGGTGGTCGGCATCGGTTCCGGTGATGACCGCTGCATGCGGATGCAGATGGAGAAAGGATCGATCGTATTCATCGGCCTCGGTGACCAGCCACTGCTTGCCGGTCGACCAATAATTTGAGCCGAAATTGGATGAAACACCGCCCAAAATGGCGGTAAAATGCATTCCTGACTCCTGAAGCAGGTGCGCGAGGAGTACCGAGGTCGTGGTTTTTCCATGGGTACCCGCCACCGCCAAGGTGGGTATAGAGCGTGATATTTCGCCCAGCACCTCCGCTCTTTTGCTCAGCCGGAATCCCTGTTGGGCGAACCACTTCAATTGTGGGTGCTGATCGGAAACGGCCGGCGTGCGTACGACCAGGGTGGTCTGTGCCGCGCGAAACCCATGTGGAATGGCCCCTGCATCGGGACTGGTTGTTATGGCAATGCCTTTGGCCTGTAAGGCCAGACCGACACTGTTGATTTGTCGGTCGTAGCCCCCCACATGGCGACCTTGCGCCTGAAACCACAGGGCCAGGGCACTCATGCCAATGCCGCCGATTCCCATGAAATACACCTGTTCGTAGCTGAATAAATCCCTCATAGGGGATGAATAAGTCCACCCTATTTCGTTCAACAGATCCTTCGCTATGTCATCGGCTGCCCGTCTGCGGTCGTGTTTCTGAAGTGCTTGCTGCATATTGGCTAAGCGCGCCTGGTCCTTGATGACTTCAAAGACCAAGGGCATCAATTGACCTTTTGGTCCGCCTGCATGGTGTTCCGGCACCACGAGCGCGGCGCCATCACCCACGAACACTTGTGCGTTTCGGGTTTGGTGGTCTTCGGCCACGTAGGGGGAGGGCACCAAAATCGCAGGCTTACCCACGACAGCCAGTTCGGAAAGCGTTCCGGCACCGGCCCGGGAGACCACCAAATCAGCCGCCGCATACGCCATGGGCATGCTGTCGATGAAGGCGCTGGTCCAAACCCAGCCTTTTGGCATTCCCTCTACCGCCGCTGCTGCCTGAGAGGCAAAATGTTTGCCGGTTTGCCAGATCACCCGAACACCTGCTTGTTGGAATAAGGGAAGTGCGTCGCAGGTGCACTGATTCAGGATGCGTGCACCCAGACTTCCCCCAACCACCAAAAGAACAGGTTCTTCGCCTTGAAATCCGAAATACCGTAGTGCTTCTTGTCGGCTTGGCAAGGGCGATAGCAGGTCGCCACGCACTGGATTGCCGGTGATGCGCAGTGTAGGGGGACTAAAAAATCGGTCCATCCCCTCAAAGGCCACCCAAGCCCGCCGAACGCGCCGTCCGAGCCATCGGTTACTCAAACCAGCGTGCGCGTTTTGTTCTTGTATGAAGGTGGGAATGCCCAGCCATTGCGCCACCAGCAAGAGTGGGGCGCTGGCGTATCCCCCTACACCCACAACGGCCTGTGGGCGGTGGATGGCCAACAGACGAAGCGCCTGCCAGAGACTGAAAATGAGTTTGAGGGGGAGGGTCAGATTGCTCAGCCATTCGCCTCGCTGCCAACCGCTGATCCAGAGTCCGCTGATCGGAAAACCCGCCTGAGGCACTCGGGTCATCTCCATTCGCCCCAGCGCACCCACAAATTCGATCCGGGCATTGGGCACATGCCTGAGCAAGGCCTGCGCGATGCTGATGGCCGGGAAAATATGTCCGCCCGTGCCGCCGCCGCTGACCATCACTTTTAATATGGCTTGGGCTTTTTTCATGCAGGCAAGGCGGTTGATGTATCGATCCTATCAGTCGTGTTGTGCTGGCGCTCTTGGTATGGATCAGAATTGGCGTCGCGACAAACACTCAGTATGATGCCGAGTGAGATGCAGGTGAACAATACAGAGGTACCGCCCCAGCTCACCAACGGGAGTGATTGACCAGTCACTGGCACGAGTCCCACTGCCACCGCCATATTGGCCAGTGCCTGAACCGTGAGCATCATCGTCAATCCGGCAGCCAGTAGGCTACCGAACAAATTGTCTGATCGATGAATGGCGCGCAGTACACGCAAGAGCAACCCTAAATAGAGTATGCAAATGACCGCCCCGCCCACAATGCCGTACTCTTCGAGGAGGGTCGCATAAATGAAATCGTTATACGCCTGTGGCAAGAAGTTGCGCTGGGTGCTTTTGCCCGGACCCTTGCCCAGCAGACCACCCGTCACAATCGCGATACGTGCATGGGTGATTTGCTCGGGTTCTCTGCTCAGGTCGCTGGAAAGGAATGTTTCGATGCGACTCACCCAGGTTTTGGACCTGAACCAATCAAAATGATAAGCGATGGCAACGAAGGTGCTGATGAAAAAAGCGCAACCAAAAATGAGTACGAAGAGGTGCTTGAAACGTACGGATCCCACGCCGAGCATCAACAACACCACCAAAAGGAAGAGCGCCGCCGAAGATAAGTTGTCGGGTGCAATGAGCAGGAAGGTCAATCCGACCGGCAGAATCAGGGGCAAAAAGATCGCCTTCCATTGGTCGATCTCTTCCTGATGGCGCGACAAAAACCGGGCTAGGAAGAGCACAATCGCGAAACGGGCCCATTCCGATGATTGAAAACTCACCCCCAATAAGGGAATTTCGACCCATCGGCTGGCGTCGTTTAATTCGGTCCCCTTCATTAGGGTATAAAGCAGCAGGAGAATCGCAGGTATCCATCCAAACTGGGCGATCCTACCAAAATATTTATAAGGTATGTGGTGTACGGCAAACATCAGGATGAGTCCGAGGCCTGAAATGCCGATGTGCCTAAATAAGAAGTACTCTGTATCGCTGTTGCGCTGACGGTGTGCGAGACTTCCCGTAGCCGAATAAACCAATAAAGTCGAGGCCAGCATCAACAAACCAGCAATCAACCAGATATACCGGTCGCCCCTGAGGTTAATGGACAGCAAAGCACTCATTTTATTAAAAGTATATATTGTTATTTATGTGTTATATTATAATTTATTTACACTATTTCCTACAGCATTTTAACGTACTTTTTGAATTGCCTGCCCCGATCCTCATAATTCTGAAACAAATCGAAGCTGGCACAGGCCGGTGAAAGCAACACGACATCACCCTTTTCAGCCAAGTGATAGGCCATGCGCACGCTTTCTTCCATAGATGCAGTGTTCACCATCACGGGAATCACATCCGAAAAGGCATCGTGCAAGAGGCGGTTGTCGATCCCCATGCAAATGAGTGCCTTCACGCGTCCGGGAACGAGGTCCACCAAGACGGAATAGTCGTTGCCTTTGTCTGTACCACCGGCGATCCACACGATGGGCTTCGAAATGCTTTCGAGGGCATACCAAGCCGAATTGACATTCGTGGCCTTACTGTCGTTGATGTATTCGACACCCTTTATGGTCGCCACCGGCTCGAGTCGGTGCTCGATGGCCTCGAATCGAGACAAGCTGTCGCGGATGACTTCGTTGCGGATGTCGAACAATCTGGCGGGCAGGGCAGCCGCCATGGCATTGAGGGTGTTGTGTTTGCCTTTGAGCGACAAATCATCGATGGGTATATACATATCTTCGTTGGGTTTATGCAGAACTATTTGGTTGTTTTCGATCCAGGCACCAGAATTTGGTGTTTTATGTAATCCAAAGCCCATGCGGCGGGCGTTGATGGCATCGGCCCGCGACAAGGCCTCGCAGCTGATGGGGTCATCGGAACAGTAGATGAGTGTTTCGGTCGCGCGCATGTTCTGGGCTATACGCAACTTGGATTGCACATAATTCTCCATGCGGTATTGGTAGCGATCGAGATGATCGGGTGTGATGTTGGTGATGACCCCCACATCGAGCCGTGTGTTGAACATACCATCAAGCTGGAAACTGCTGATTTCCAATACGTAGAGGTCCCGATCCACTTCAGCCTCGGCTACGGATCGCGCGAAACTGTTTCCAACATTGCCCGCGCATGCCATATTCCAACCCGCCTTCCGAAAAATATCTGCGGTGAGAAGGGTTGTTGTGGTCTTGCCATTGGTACCCGTAATTCCGATTAACCGTGCCTTGGTATGTTGGGCGGCAAATTCGATTTCACTGATCACTGGGATGCCCTTCTTCCGTAATTCAACCACTACAGCTGCATCGTCGGGGATGCCCGGACTCTTCACCACCATGGAGATTTGCCCCCATTTCTCTTTGCTGTGCCCTCCGGATTCCCAAGGAATATCCAGCTGATTGAGTTCCTCGGCGAATGAATCCCGTACCACTCCAGTGTCGCTCAGGCGTACCCGTAAGCCTTTGGCTACCGCCAAATGGGCTGCCCCCACGCCACTTTCGCCACCGCCTAATATGAGTATCTCTGGGGTCATGTTGTATGTCTTCTCAAGTGACAATGAGCTGATGGTTGTATGAACTTATCTGAGCTTGAGCAGGGCTACTGCCACCAGCACCAGGAGAATGGCTACGATCCAAAAACGGGTCACAATTTTGGGCTCTGGAATGCCCCCCAATTCGAAGTGGTGGTGCAGTGGCGACATTCGGAAGATGCGCTTACCGTCCCCGTACT
>CAIVQI010000043.1 GCA_903908015.1 uncultured Bacteroidota bacterium | reverse complement strand
TGTACGGGTGTTCGATGAACTGATCGACCTACACAACGAACAATGGGACACCATATTTCCTGAATTTAGTGACCAACGCAAAGCCAACGCCGACGCCATCGCCGACCTCGCTAAGGCCAATTTTATTGAAATGCGCGACAAAGTTGCTGATCCGGATTTTCTTTTGCGCAAACGCATTGAAGCGCGCATCAACCAAATGTACCCCAATCGTTGGACGCCCCTCTATTCTATGGTTACCTTTCGTCCGGATATTCCTTACCACACGGCTTTGAATCGCGGCCGAGTACAGGATACCTGGATGGATCAAATGATGAAAGAAGGCGATTGGCATCAGGATTTTGGCTCACTTGCCATGGATGACGCCATTTCGCGCGGAATGGAAACATACAGCGAAAGCCTATGAAATCGGGTGTTCACAACCTCAAACAAATCATTTGGTTTAGGGGCGCGGCCTTTGCCGTAGTGGGATTGGGAACTTATGCCCTTTTTTCTGACCTTCCCGAAGCAATCGGAATTGGCGTTTTTATCGGCACCCTTTTGTTGCTTGCTTCCCTCTGGGTAATGATCAGGCCAAGGTATTTAGCCTTCGAATTGAAATCGGGCGTCATCTATATTTCAACCGACCAGGAGGGACAGGATGAAATATTTCTCAGCCTTCCCGCGTCCGAATTGGCAGGGCATGAAATCGTAAAAGCATACGGGGGACTGAGACGAACCCTCTATCTATTCCGGTCGACCGATCAAGGAATCATGCGCAGTAAGTCCGTACCTCTCGGACTGCTCAGCCCAAAAGACACCAGCAAAATGCTTGATGTTCTGAACAAAATCAGCCAAAGCAATGGATTTCACTGAACTTTCTGAAGCCTCCCCACAACAAGCTACACGCAACAGTGTAGTTTTTACAGAGATATTTGAGACCCCTTAGCAGTTGACATCTGGGAAAACCGATTCCGATGGCAAGCGTCATTAGGGATATAAGTTCGATTACGATGGATGGCGCAATCATGGGAATAGAATCGGTTACGCTGGCAGGCGCCATCGCGTGAATAGAATCGGTTACGCTGGCAAGCGTAAACGTGGATATAAAATTGGCTTCGATGGACTGGCATCAGACTGCAACGGGGCAATCATGAGGTTCAAATGATACAAGCCCTGTTTCAGGTCTGATGGAACATGAATCATCTCCGTGATGGTCGCCTCCAGGCGAGGCGAATGGGGATAATTCCAAAATGCGTGATGGGCGGAAAGTAGGCCTCCATCCTCCTCACGGTCGACTGAGGGCAGATCAGTTAAGAGATGTAAAACCCCTTTCTCTCGAATAAATTCCATGGCCGTCGCTTCAAAATAGGGCGGATTCGATCCTGAAAAATCCGGACAAGAAGATCCAAATTCGCCGTGACCCCAATCACCCGTACATACAACGATGGCATCAACCCCGCCATCAATTTCTCCAAACCCATTGTCCTTATAAAATTGAAGCACGTTGGCATCCCAAATCCGTTCCAAATCAACCCGGGCAATCACACGATCACCATTTTGTGAACGTGGTTCGACCCGGCAAAACAGCGCCCTAAACCAAAATTTCTGCAAACAGTCGTTGATGTGGTATGGTTCTGTCGCGATATGACCCACACATTCCGTGTGGGTGCCTTGTCCGTGTGGATGCAACGTTAGGGCATAGACATTGCAACCACCACCCGCTGCAACTGAACCCACAAAACCGCCCATCCTCAGTGGCTCCCGCGACGGGGCTGGTATGTGAAATGCACTCGGATTGGGCCCATCGAAACGCAAAGGCCAGGATAAATCGATAGGTTGATCCCAATTTGGAATCCCCCATAAGTCAGTGTAGGTCTTGCTGCTCATCAAACACCATGAATTTTAACAATGGCCCATTCACTTGCGATGGAATCGCTACAATGTAAGAAATTTTTATCCAAAAATGGGTCCAGCTCATCAGAATCATCATGCAACTGGCTATTCATGAACAAATAAAGCAGCACTGATGCCATCGGTGAAGAACCTGCCCTCCGAGGTCAATACCAACTGATTGTCGGTTAAATCGATCCAATCAGGATTGATTGTCAATAAATTCTTTTGAAACTCAATTCCAAATGCGTTGCCAAATTTCAGTTCATACTCTGTCAGGTCTAAACCTGTATCCAACCGAAGTTTGGTCATCACATACTCATTGTGGCGGTTTGCCAATGTGAGTACCTCCTTGGTTTGCGGCAAAATACCTGCACGAATCGACCGCGTGTACATCGCGTTATTGGCCACATTCCACCAGCGCATACCATCAATATAAGAGTGCGCAGAAGGACCAATTCCTAAATAATTGACGCCCTTCCAGTAGGCAGAATTGTGTTCTGATTCCATTCCGGGACGTGCCAAATTAGATACTTCATAATGTCGATAAC
>CAIVQI010000042.1 GCA_903908015.1 uncultured Bacteroidota bacterium | reverse complement strand
GCGCAGGTGTTGACCCACCGGGCGGACTCCAGCCAGCGCTCGATATTCACTATAAGCGTCTCAGTTTTGTGAACAACAACGGCCATGAGCGGCTAACACTCGACTATGATCTATGTTTATCGGAGCCCATCAACGGCCAAGGGGGTAATGCACACCGAACATCCCGACCATGCTCCCCCACCAAGCGACCAACCGAAACCGAACAGGAATGGTTGTGCAGCCGTGACTTATACATCCTGGAGTTGAAACAAGATCGGCCAGGACCAAGCATACTCGACCCCCTTCGGAGAGGTGGATGTTTGAAAGCCATGTCATTCAGCAAATACTACATCGGAAGTTTGTTGTGGCAAGCGCATCAAACGAATCATCAAACCGTGAGGGCCATTCCGACCCGACTTGGCTATGGCCGGGCCTGGACAATGACCCCCATTCGAAAACCCTTGTAAACGTTCAAAAGTAACAACCCCCCTATGCCTGAACTCATCGACTTGAACTTGCTCATTCGTTTGGCAGTGGACCTGATTTCGGTTTGGTTATTGGTCCGCTTTATCTATTACAGCATCTACAAAACCCGTGACTTGTTTTTCTCGCTGATTGTGACCAACCTCGTGATTTTTTTACTTTCATTTGCCCTCAATGGGCATGAAATCTCGATGGGGGCCGCCTTCGGCTTGTTTGCCGTTTTTGGCATGCTCAGGTTTAGAACGGAAGACATCAGTCTCAAGGACATGACTTACCTCTTTTTAAGCATCGCTTTAGGGGTTTTTAATGCCGTAGCCCAAACCAGCATGTGGGTGCTGCCCGTGGTGAGCGCCTCTATGTTGTTGGTGACTTTCATGCTGGAGAGCAATGTGCTGTATCACCGCGAAAGTGCGCGCGTTGTGAACTACGACCGTACCGATCTGCTGGCTGTTGGTCGCGAAGAGGACATGCTCCTTGACCTCCAAACCAAAACCGGCTTGCCCATTCACCGATTTCAGGTAATGCGCATCGATTTCCTGCGCGATACAGTTCAGTTGCGGGTGTATTTCAAAGACTGATGCACAAGAATGGCATGTCGATTTGGATGAAGTGCATTTCAATGCCCTTTCTTTGGCCCAATATGCGGCGGATGAACACTGGTCTCTTGTTCAGTTTTATTGTCATCTCCTCACTGAGGCACAGCTTGCATGCCCAAAACCAGCATCCGGCTCTGTGGATTGAACATGGTTTGGAGCAAAAATTACCCAAGGGATACAGGCTATCCCTCACCCCAGAATTGAGGGTGCAACCGGCCGATGCAGAAGGGAGTGGCAGCCTATGGATGGGTGGGCGGTATTGGTGGGTGGAACGGCTTCAAACTGATTTGGCGCTGCAAAAAAGATGGAAGGGGAGCGGGCGTTTTCATGGACTCAGTTTTTCGTTGCTTGGTGCCGGTCGCGCCATCTTTAGGAATCCACAACAAGGGATGGGTCCACGCCTTCGTTGGTATTCTGACGCCCGCTTGCAATGGGAAACGAAAAAACTGGAATTGGGTTATCGCCTGCGTTACCAACAGCAATTCAACGACTTCTCATCGTTCAATGCCGCAAGTGCTGTATCCTATCTCCGGCAAAAGTTGAGCCTGCAATACAACTTATCGAAGCGTTGGCAAATTGGAATTTCGGAGGATGTGTGGTTTCCGGTCGGGGGCGGGGCCACATTGATCGAGATGTACCCCGACCACCGTAGGTCATCCATCGGTCTCGGCTACAACCATAAACGCACGTCATGGGATGTCTCCATCACCCATGACCGCGCGCTCTGGGATGCTGACGACAACCCGAAACTTTGGATCCTTCAAATTGGCCGAAATTGGAAACTGAGAGAAGGGAAGAAATCTACTCGGATACCTGATTAGGGCCGTGTAGGACGCATACAGCGAACGGAGTATCCAAACAAACGGTTGGTGTTGCCGCGCTCCAAGGCTGCGCTGTTGTACACAGCCTTGCGGTAATACAGGTCGAGGGGCGTGCCAGTGGGTTGGGTTTGGCTCCACCAAAAGGCGTCCTGTTGCAGGTTCACGAATCCCCCCGAAGAGGTATTGGTGCGATAACCTCCTGGCTGTCCGTTGAAGCCCTGGGCATTGGTGGCCCCGGTGTTGGGGGCATTCCACAAGGCGGTACCGGTCTGCTTGAGGGCACCTCCTGCCAGCGCCGACCCACCCACAAAATTCTCGAGCGTGGTCCAGTCAGCGTCGGTAGGCACACGCCAGCCACAAGGGCATACATTTCGTGGATCCGATGCGGCTAGTCCGTTGTATAACTTACCATAAATCGCATCGTTGACTGCTTGATTGTCGTAGTGCGACCAAGCCCCGCCTGCTGCGCCTGCCCAGGCCGCTTGTGCAGCGATTTGGGTGATGTTGTTTCCGTTGCAATACCGGGTCGTTCTGAGATTTTCTGTG
>CAIVQI010000041.1 GCA_903908015.1 uncultured Bacteroidota bacterium | reverse complement strand
TGAATCGGCCACTTCTTGCCATTACGGGCACCTTCAGAACATGCGATAAAATTTATAATGGTAGTACGGAAGCGGTTTTTTGTCAAGGAGACTCTATCATGTTTCATCCTTTGCCTTATGGCAACGACATCATTCGCCTGCAGTCGTCGCGGCCCTATTATTTTTCCCCATTGGTGGGCACGGCAAGGAGGGCATATTTGACGGATACCTCCATGGTATTGGGTGATTCAGCCATACACTATGAGATTGGCCCCGTGCTGTTGTTGGGCTATGGGAATATTCATCCCCCTCACACCCGAGGTGGTAACAGTGCTGGAAATCATATTCTATCGCAACAGGGTGTGTTTCTGGAAGGATCTGCCATTCAATACAGCCTCAGGGTGAGTCAACAGCCAACTTTTTTGCGAGTGCCTTTGCATCCCATGATCCACAATCGTTCGGGCGATACATTTCAATTTGCGGTGAGGCTCTTCACGCAGCGTGAGAGAATAGCAGATTATTCGGGTCAACTGCCTGTACGTTTTACAGCGCTCTTTCAATCTACTTACCCTGTTCGCTTGTATGGTGATACTGTAAAGAACCTATCTCACTCCGTTGCGTTTGCGGCAAGTTTAGCATTCAACAGAGCGGGTTCGGCCTTGGCGGTAAGGGCATCTGCCCAAATTCCGGGCGGACAGGCACTTAGTTGTACGAGCAATGCATTCATTCTTGAAAAAGCAGTCTTAAATATTTCCGGAAAGATTAAAGATATCCCGAAGGTGTTTGATGGAACGACGCAGCTTGTTGGGGTGGATACCACAGGCTTGGTTTATACCCGTCTGCCCGCTATTTCGGGAATGATGCCGTCCGACCAAGTCTATTTGGGTCAGCTCGTATTGAATTATCGATCACCTGCTCCTGGAACAAAGAAAAAGTTGGCTCTTTCCTCCTACACGATTCGGGGATCGGATAGCATGCATTATGAATTGGGGGCAGTGAATCCAATTTTAGAGGGTGAAATTGGCACTTCGGCCAACCGAGGTGGACAAGGGAGTGGGGCATTGGTTCACGCACAATCGGGGTTTTTACTCGATGGTGGTTCGGCAATTCCTTTCAATATAGGATGGCTAAATTCACCCGCTCTATGGGGAAATCGTGCGGGGGTACCTATTGCTGGCACCCGATCTGGCAAACCAGGGGTAGGGGTATACAATCACCGTAACCGCCTTTTGGAACATCTCTCAGATTCAACTGTGTTGGTAGGGGTGATTTCTGGTCACCCCAAGAACCCAATTGCATACGGGAGCATCAGAATCCCGTTGAATAGGGGGTACGCGCGGTTTGACTCAATTACCCTGAATAGAGGTGGGCAGGGATTTCGACTGATGGCCAGTTTGCGGCTTGGAATTGATAGCCTTACTTCAGTGAGTGATACCTTCAATCTGGAAAGGCCCATCGCCTATTTGCTGGGAGACTTCCAAATGACTACAAAAAAATACGATGGCAATACAGGGGGAGACATTTTCTCTCATTCATGGCGTGTAAAGTCATTGCCCGTGGGTGGTGATAGCTTGATGATTCAACCTATTGAGGTTCGTTTTCGATCTCCTTCTGTGGGGGATCGAAAAAAAGCAGTGTTGTGGAGTTACCAAATCTCTGGTCATGCCGCAGTTGAATATGAATACAACAATAGTATTATTGGTACGGGGGTTGTTTCAGAGGGAAAGTTTGGTGGATCAGACCACTCTATAAGGAGTTGTTCAACCTTATTCCGACACCTGGATTGGTCACCCATCGATTCAGGGCGCATTGTATGTGCTGGATTTCCAAACGCCCAAAGGCGTGCAGGGGAAATGTTCCAGTTTCGGGCAGAACTTCAGACCAAAAGAGGAAAGTGGGCTGAACACATTGATACTGTTGGATTGAATATTCAAATGACCCAAGGACCTGTGGGTTGGCAAGGCTTTGAGATTCCCGCCGCAGCATTTTTCATCAGAGGGCTGTTTTCTTCAGGTTTTTGGTCGGTGAGTCGATTCGGTTCTTATCAAATACAATTGTCACCAATCAATGACCAACGCTGGGAGTCATTTAGTTCCGTATTTCATGTTTCGAAGCCGCTGTCTGTGGTCAGTGGTACGTATCAGGTCCAAAATCGAATGTGGGATGGAAGCAGATCAGCTGTGATTACAGACATTTCAGCGCTGCAAGCGAGTCGATTGCCTTTTACGCAAGATGAGCTCACCATTCAATCCGTGACTGCTGAATTTTTATCACCTCTTGTCGGTCTGAACAAGCGATTGATGCCTACCGGTTTGGTACTGGGGGGTAGGGATGCCATTCATTATGATGTTTCGGTAAGTAGTTCGGTTCTTGGTCACGCAAGTATTTTCCCGTCATCTGGTATGGGTGGACAGGCGTCTACTACTTTAGGATATGCTCAAAAAGCAGGTAGTTTTTTGGGTGATTCGAGCCTTGGTTCGTTGTATTTATTGGTTAGGCCCTCGGTAAATTCCTTCCTGCCTTGTGGCGACGAAATCCCAGATGTAGCTGTATCAATGGTCAATAGCCACCAAAGAGTAATTAGGGACTGGGAAGCAGATGTTCAAGTTCTGCCTGATTTTTACGGGAATCAATATAGGGGTGATGTACGCTATTTTATGGAAGCCGGAAGAGCGAGGCTTTCGAATTTAAGACCCGAAAGCTCCGTTCTGGTCTCTCTAGGATTAAAATCGAGCGGAATAACCTCCCAATTAAACGCGCCAAGCCTTCAGATTTTGCCATGTGTGTTGGGACACACTTCGTCATCCCACCGTACGGCACGCTTATCAGGTGTTGACCTGAATGGACAGAGAAGTGTATCAATTGGAATTTCCGGGAATTTCAGGGTATTTGACAAGTTATATGATGGAAATCGAAATGCCCAAATATCAGCTTTTAACCTGCAGATCATTGGCCAAAGTCCGGGTGATCAGGTTTATTTGGATTCGATTCGGGCCAGTTTTCGTTCAATGTACCCCGGTGATCAAAAGCTGGTCATCCTGGATACTTCATTGCGCTTAAGCGGTCGCGATGCATCCAAATATCGGTTGGCATTTTTTGGGGCACCCACCACAACAGCATCAATCGTATCACACAGCCGAAGTGGATTTATGGGCCATGGGGATGATCTGAATACCAACGGATGGTTGTTTGTGTCAGGGGATACTGCAGTCGTTGCCCAAGGTAACTTCCTGGCCTCGGGTAAAGAATTCGATGGGCAAATCGACTATTCGGGTCCGATAAACAGGGATTCCATAACATTGCATGGAATTCGGCCGGGGCATCAGCTCGCTGTGGGGTCCCTGACAACCAAATATTTATCACCCTACTCTGGCGATGACAAGAATATGCGCATCGAACATATGCAACTTCAGGGAAGCCACGCTTCCAGATACCGCATTGACCGAAGCAGACTCCCAAAAGGTCATGGTCCAATTTTCGCGCCATTATATTCGACGGGCAGCGGAGAAGGATCGGGTAATAGAGCTACGGACACATTATTTTTATCAGATGGCAGCCGCGTGACACCGTTTCAAATCGTACTAAACGACATCCGAGGCCGATCATCAGCATCCAATCGAATGGATGTATCGTATAGGTTTACCGATTCACTCAATCGTTCTGTTCCGTGGGGGTTCGATCTTGCACAAGTGAAATTCTTTAAAGTGCTGGATTCAGCCGCATTGTTGGGAAGTGTCTTTCGAGCGCTTCCATTAAGGAGGGGTGGGTTGTTTGGTGAGATAGAGCTTCCCGTTTATCCTGATTCTATGGAAATGGTGCTAATCGCAGGAGACAGTGCAGGATCTCAGCTTGATTCGCAGTCTATTTGTTGGCAGAATCAGTATCCGGGAATCAGCAAGCCATATGGTTCGGGGGCCAATTCTCAAGGTAATTATACATTGGGACTTCATGGGGGGACAGCGGACGTTTGGATGGGTGGATGGCCCTATCAGGCCAGAAACTGGTTTGAGCCATTGAATTGGAGTCGCCGCAGGATTCCTGAAGATACTGCCCAAATATGGATACCGAGACGAAGGTATCAGCCCAATATTCAGCAAGCCTTGGACAGCGGACAAAATGGCGTCAGAATAAGTCAACCCGGCACTATGCGCATCTTGGATGGTGGTTTTTGTACACTAGACTCGGTATGGGTCGATAGTATTTATCCGAGAAAAGTGCGTCTACTGGTGAATTATGGCGCAGAGCTCTCCACTGAGGGCACAGCCTACTTAAACATTCGTTCTGGTGGGAATTATGCGAATTTGGGAACTTCCCAACCCAACTTAAGGGTGGAAAAACAGATAACGGGTGCCCGGGGTTGGAAGTTAATTGCTGCGCCAGTACGATCAACATTTAAAGATTTTTTAGACAGTGTGGTCATACAAGGGGTTTCGGGATCCGATTTCCCAAACTGGCAACCCAATGTTCTTAATTTTTTGGAATCCGATACCGGTACCCACCTACAATCATGGAGAACCATACAAACACCTAACGATACGGTGGTGGGTGGTCGTGGACAGGCAGTTTACGTATTTGATGGAGCCCAATATCCGATGGGTAGTACTGGGTATTACCGAGATTCTCTTCCCAAAGTATTAATGATCAATGGGGTTGAACCTATTTTGAATCGGGATCGATGGTTCAACTTCGGCACAGAACTGACCTATACACCCCGGTCTACTTACGCCAATAATCAAGTGACGCCCGACTCTATTTACACCGATTTGATGGAGTCGGATGCTGGCTGGAATTTACTTGGAAACCCAACATCGAGCCCTCTTTATTGGGACCCCAATTCAATTTTGTGGCAACGTGAGCGGGTTGATGCAAGCATTTATACCTGGGACCCCTCTATGAATAATCATGTTGGGGGTTATCGCTATTGGAATGGACAAACAGGTAACTACAGGGATACTGTTGGTGGATTAGCGGTCATCCCTCCCTTCCAAGCATTTTGGATACATGCGAATGCACCGAATCCGATTTTGAAGTTTCGAGGAGATTCCAAATTGCTGGATCAAGCAGCTGCAGTTGTCAGAAGAGCCTCACCCATACAAATTGACTTATCGTATTCAATTGATGGTATGTCGACCCAAGGATATGTTACCTTCGAAGAAGGGTGTACAATTGGTCGCGATGAATCTGATGCCTATTTTTTGCCACCACAAGGTGATGATTGGGTTTCGTTGTATACTCTTTCGGCTCCTGGTTCATTTTGGCCTTTGTCGATCAACTCTTTGCCAGTCACCCAAACCCCTTACCGCAGCATTCCCCTATTTGTACAAGCAGGAAGGTCTGGAATACCCATTACAGGAATAGGAGGTAGGATTGAATGGAATCTATCAGATGGGTGGCCCGAGCACTGGCATCCAGTATTGATGGATCACGCACAGCGAAAAGCAATTCCAATGCGCTTGCACAAATTATACCATGTGGAGGCCTTAACCGCGCGCGCGCCGAATGATGAACAACTTCAATTGGGTCAATTGGCTTTTTCAAAGCTTAAACTACCTGGCGTAGGATTTCATCACGCATCTCAGCGATCAGTCGGGGCGAACCCGAACCTAAATGCGCGTTGGCCATACAGTATTGTCATTATGGAGTCGGAACAGGAGCCTGATTATGCCTACATGCCGGATATTCCTGAGCTTTACCCGCCATTCCCCAATCCGACCCGCTCTAATGTTTGGTTTAGATATTTCTTGCCTGAAACCGCTGATGTGCGTTTAGAGGTTTATGATATGCGCGGTAGAATGATTTGGGAAAGGTCGATTCCTTCGTGCGCACCGGGGGTTAGTCAATGGCAATTTGAAGCGAATGGGCTGTCAACTGGTGTTTACCTGGTCAAACTGTTGACTCAAGATCAGATTTCTGTACAGCGTTTTGTGTTGGAAAATTAACCCTCAAATCACATTGAAGTTCAGCCCTTACTATTGGATAAACAAAACTTAAAACAACGATAAATGCTTGCCAAACAAGCTTTTCTGATGGTGTTTTTAAATGGCATTTTTCATGCTTCATGGGGATTGTGTCAATTCGGAAGCCCCAGGTTCACCATGGATGTTGTTGCTGTTGGATCGGAATTGGTTGCGGACGCCAGTTTGGTGACCATGAGAAACCTCGCGATAAGTAGTTATGGAATGGGTGGATCCGAAATAAGCATCGACCCTGTGGGCAGTCCAAGCGCCGGTTTGATGAAAATCAGCGGTGCGCCTGGCAGAGTCATACGAATTTCCTTTGTTCCCAATGAGATTATTTATTCCGATCAAAATGACAGCACCAAAGTAGATGTCACATACAAGGTCAGTGGATGCCCTATCGAAAATCAGCGGGCGTCTATCGTATTTGAAACACCCAATTCCACGGTTACACTTCATGAGACTAACGGTTCGTACTTTCTATGGATTGGTGGAATTTTCAATTTGGAGAATGCCCGATCGGGTAAGTATAAGTCACAATTCGTGCTAACCATCGACGAGTTATAATTATCCAATCTCCTAGCCCCTTTTGTCTCAATGGTAACGAAAAACAACATAAACGCTTCGACTTGCATGAGGGGCTTGAGGCAGGAGCATTATTCTCAACGAATTTAACCGCAACCTAAAGTGACCGCAACCTAAAGTGACCGTAACCTAAAGTGACCGTAACCTAAAGTGACCGTAACCTAAAGTGACCGTAACCTAAAGTAAAAGCAAACGATATGAATAACTCGATGGTAATTAAATATCTAAGGCGCCAGCGCTGCATACCGGTGCATGCCGTTTTGTTGTGGGCCATATTTTTCGTTGGGATTGACGCTGGGGTTATTCGCGCCCAGGGGCGAATCAACTTCGGGCAATACCAAACGGATAGCAGCATTCAGGTGCGCAAACTTGGATTTCAAGAATTGAATTTTAACCTAAGAAATCGCGTTATACTTCAGGAATCATTCGGCCACGTACGGATTGGTTTGGATGATCCAGAATTGGTGGTTTATGAAATAGAAGCACCAAAGCAAATGGACATCCTCATCAATTACGCATGGACGCCGCTCAGACGCATAGGAACTCACTCACAAATCAATAGTCTATCTGCCCATTTGATGTTAAATATACGGGCTGCGTATTCAAACCGTGGCGCAGCATCACTCGCACAGGCATTGAGTCAGGTTGTAGAACTGCCCCCGCATGCCTCGAGCGTGGTGTTGCCCGTATTGCGTAGCCCGGTAACTGGTCCACCTGGTCTGCCTCCTGCGCCTTTATCTGGATCTGTTACGGGTGACCGAGCTAAGCTCTATTTTTTTGTGTACGGAGAAATCCTGCCATGGATTGGGCGGGTGACAGCGGGTCGTTACACAGGACAAGTCTATATATCATTCGGATATCCTGGTTGATGAAAATATTCGGCTTTTTTGCTTACTTTGAAGCGACATGGAATTGGTTGAAGAGGATTATTTTTCTTGTGGGGTGCCGGCTTATCAATGGTGCGGAAAGCCATTGACCTATGATGCCGCCTTCCAAAAGCAAATCGGATTTTATGCCAGTCATTCAGGCCATTGGCCAAGCGCGTTACGGTATGAATTCTCTCTTTATAAACGAGGCAAAGGATCGGTACAGTTTCCAATCCATGAACCTATGCCTGTCGACTTGAGCCGAAGAGTGGCACAATTCCGAAAGAAAGTGAATGAAAATCATCAATCGAAGGAACATAAATCTACCAAGACATGATTCTATGGCAATCGGGTCATGCGCCCGCAACACCTTATTGGGCGTCAATTTTTAACTATTTTTTATCGGATGATCTAGAGGGCTATGCTGAGTATGATGAAATGACCCTTCAAGCTGTGAAGAATCAAGAGGGTTTTTTAGGCCATGAAAGTTTTAAGCATGAGGGCCGTGGCACCTTTATCAGCTACTGGCGAAGTGAAGCGGATATGGCAGCATGGGCAAGACACCCGCTGCATCGCGAGGCGAAGGCGCTGGGCGTCAGCAGGTGGTATAGGTATTATCACTCCCTGTTGGCTCGGGTTGAATCACAACGATATCACGACAAGAATGATTATTTCCTTCAGGAACCGCAACAAAAATAAAGACGGTGGTACTTTGCCCTTTGACATTGCCCTTTGACATT
>CAIVQI010000040.1 GCA_903908015.1 uncultured Bacteroidota bacterium | reverse complement strand
GTCCAGAAAATACTGAAAGCAAACATAAACTTACCCAAATCGTGTAGGTGGTTATCGGTCACCATGTTCAAATAACCGGCCCGACGCAGTAAGATTACGGTGAGGGTGATCACCGAAATGGCTGTCACCCAAGACGCGGCAAATTGATACACCCAAAAAATGGTGGAATACCAGTGGGCGTCGAGGCTCATAAGCCAATCCCATGAAGACATGGCCCAGCTAACGGCAAAAACGGGCAGGAAAATGACACTGATGGTTTTGTTGCGCTTCAGCATCTTCACCCCGCCAATTTCATCCTCTAAAAGAGAATTACGGCGCATGGCGCGGGTGAATAAATACCATAAAGCAAAAATAACCAGTACCCGGCCGACCATAAATGGCACATTGAGATAGGCCACCTTTTCGGCGATTATTTCGTCGTAATGCTGACTTGCAGGATCAGCGATGCCTTCGACTGCCCAGTGGTACAGGTGATTCCAATGAAACACCAGGGCCAACAGCAAAATACCCATTCCCACATAAGCTACAGGAAGGTAACCCGCCATGGCTTCGGGGATGCGCTTAAAGCCGGCCGACCAACCCGCATTGCTCGCTGATTGCGTGGCCAAGAACAAGGTACCCATGAGACCTAGGCCCATAAAATACCAGTTGTTCAATAAGAAATTCGCCCAAAACCGATCAGGGTTGCTGAACAAGCCATACGCGATGGCCAATATCCCAACGCCCATCATGCCCATCAGCATGCGGCGCAATGAATCGGAAGGCTTGAACTGCTCGGGGGCAGGATGAAATTCGTGGTGGTGTCCCATGGTTTATTCTCCCTGATATCCTCTTAATTGGTTGACATAATGTACGATTTGCCATCTTTCGACGGGCCGAATTTGTGAGGCTTGACCCCACATCCTGCCCTTGCCCTTGGAGATCACATGATAGATGTGGCCCGACGACACATTGACCACATTGGAGGCCTTGTAGTTGGCCACACCTCCATATTTTTGACCCACCAGGCCGTCACCTGCACCCCCTTCTCCATGACAAGGAGCGCAATAGGATGTGTATAGATACTTTCCGGCGGCCAAATTCTTTTCGCTCTTCTCCAATGGATTTTTCAACATCCGTGCGGCATCAGCGATGCTGTCTTTGTGAATGGGATAGTTGTACATCAACTCTAAGCGGGTGTTGTCGTATCCCGTAGAGGAACGTGGTATGCTTCCCTCAACAGGGGCACGCATGTTTTTTCCATCTGCATTCACTGTATGTTCGCGCACCTGACTGTAAGGCTCATAGGAATCTGAAACATACATTTGGGGGGCATACTCCCAACCCGGGTCCTTCTTGTCGGCGATTAGGGCACAACCAGACAGTGAAGCGCTAATCAGTAATATCCTGGCGATCATAGTTCGAGTTCTTTTTCGTGTACTTCCTCGGCACCCAGTTTATTCAATAATGCAGTAACTGCCGCAGCGTTGGTGCCATCACGCTCAATGGCCATACAAAATTTATCACTGGTGACCCTGAGGTCAGGCATTTTCGCCTCATTTCCAGGAATAAAATCACACGCCACTAAATAGGTCCCCACCATGCCCAATGCGGTGATGAGGACAGTCAATTCGAAGGAAACAGGAACAAAATCGGGCCATGCCAAGGCAGGTTTACCACCGATGTTCATGGGCCAATCGATTCCCAGCATCCAAGTCTGCATGGTGATGGCCAAGGTAAATCCCAAACAGCCGAACAGAAAGGCCGCCTTGGGTAGGCGACTACGCTTGTAACCCAACAACTCATCCAGGCCATGTACGGGGAACGGGGTGTACACCTCATGAATGCGCGTTCCGCTGGCGCGTACCTCTTTGACGGCCTCGAGTAGCGGTTCCTCATCGCCAAAAACGCCGATAATATAATGTTTACTCATACTGATCGATTAATTGGGGTACTACAACCTGTGGATTCAACTCTTTGAGATCGACGCCTTCCTGATCAGCCGTCTTCTTAATGTATTGGGATGCAGAGCTTTTGGCTACCGATTTTACTTCAGCGATGGCGATGACAGGCACAAATTTCGCGAACAAGAAAAAGAGGGTGAAGAATAAACCCTGCGAACCTATGAACATGCCAATTTCCACCCAGGAAGGTGAATACATCGCCCAACTCGATGGTAGATAGTCGCGGTGCAGTGAGGTGACGATAATCACAAAACGCTCAAACCACATGCCAATGTTCACGAATATAGAAATGATGAACACGGCCGTGATGTTGCGACGAAGTTTCTGCGACCAAAACAACTGAGGCGTGATCACATTGCAGGTCATCATGGCCCAATAGGCCCACCAGTAAGGACCAAACGCGCGGTTAATGAACGCGTAACGCTCATAAGGAACTGCGCTGTACCAAGCGATAAAAAACTCAGTGATGTAGGCCGAGCCCACTATAGATCCCGTAACCAAGATAATTTTGTTCATCACATCGATGTGATTGATGGTGATGTACTGCTCGAGGCGCATGGCCTTGCGCATGATGATCAGCAGGGTGAGTACCATCGCGAAACCACTGAATACCGCACCCGCCACAAAGTAGGGTGGAAAAATGGTGGTGTGCCATCCCGGAATCACTGAGGTCGCAAAGTCCATCGATACAATGGTATGCACCGACAAAACCAGTGGTGTGGCCAATCCAGCCAAGATGAGGGATACACTTTCGAAGCGCTGCCAAGCCTTAGCTGATCCATTCCAACCAAAACTAAAAAAGCCATAAATCTTGCGGCGAAGTCCTGTTGCACGGTCGCGAATGGTCGCCAAATCGGGAATGAGGCCCACGTACCAGAACACCACAGAAACCGTGAGGTAAGTGGAGATGGCGAATACGTCCCACAAAAGAGGTGAATTAAAGTTGGCCCATAATGAACCGTATGTATTGGGTAAGGGGAATACCCAATAAATTACCCAGGGGCGACCAGCATGGAGCAGCGGGTAGCTTCCAGCGCAAATGACGGCAAAGATGGTCATGGCCTCCGCTGATCGGTTCACTGCGGTCCGCCATTTCTGACGAAACAAAAGCAAAATAGCCGAAATCAGGGTGCCAGCGTGACCGATACCCACCCACCAAACAAAGTTGGTGATGTCCCAACCCCAGTCGACCGTTTTGTTGAGCCCCCACACCCCCACCCCGGTAAAGAGCAGGTAACCTACGGTGAGAAACCACAGGCCAAGGGCAGCGACCGAAACTATGAAACCTAAATACCACCATTTGGTGGGTTTGCCCTCGACGGTCTGGGCAATGTCTTCGGTGATTTTGGCGTAGCTGGTCTCGCCGGTGATCAGCGGTCGCCTGATGGGGGATTCGTACATCTTATCGTATCGTTTGTTACAATAATATTAAACACTATGCTTTGGCTGTATCGCGGTTCCTGACTTTCGTGAGGTAATTGACTGAAGGAAGTACGTTGAGTTCTTCGATGACGCCATAGGAGCGTTCATTGAGGAACAACCGCGACACCTCACTCTCGGGGTCGTTAAGATCGCCGAATACAATCGCACCAGCCGGACAAGACTGTTGGCAGGCGGTTTTAATTTCACCGTCACCCACACCACGGCCTTCGCGTTTGGCATCGAGCTTACCGGCCTGAATGCGCTGTACGCAGAATGTACATTTTTCCATGACACCCCGTGCCCGTACGGTTACGTCGGGGTTCAATACCATCCGCCCGAGATCGGTTTGTGATGGATTGGTGTTGAATTTTGGGTTGTCGATGTAGCTGAACCAGTTGAAACGGCGTACTTTATACGGACAGTTGTTGGCACAGTAGCGGGTACCCACGCAGCGGTTATAAACCATCTGGTTCAGGCCCTCATCAGAGTGCACCGTGGCCAAAACGGGACATACCGTCTCGCAGGGCGCATTGTCACACTGCATACACATCACGGGCTGAAACACCACATCTACCTGATCACCCGTTCCAATGCGGTCGTAATCAGTTTCTTTATCGATCCGCTCACCATCCTCAACGAATGCGTAATAGCGGTCGATTCGGATCCAATGCATCTCTCTGCGGTTGATGACCTCCTGTTTGCCCACCACGGGCACGTTGTTTTCGACCTGGCAACTGACCACACAGGCACCACAACCCGTACATGCATTTAAATCGACCGCCATGGCCCAGTGGTGACCTTCGTAGTCGCGGTCTTGCCACAAGGTAATGGCATTGCGGCTCTTGCCTGGGTAGACCTTTTCATAGGTTCCGTCGGCCTTTTTGCGGGTAACATACGGACGAACATTACCATCGGCATGATCGGCAGTATAACGATCGAGGTGGGTTTCCTTGACTATGTTACGTCCCTCAATAGTGTGGTGTGTCTGGGTCTGCGCCAGTTCAGTATGCTGACCTGTGGCGATGACCTGAACTCCAGAGATGATCGATGATCGTTGGTTTCCGGCCTGCACAAAAGCGAATGCATTCACACCAACCCCTTTGCCGGCCACACCAACCTCAGATCGGCCGTAGCCAACAGCCAATGCCACCGTCCGTGGATGCATGCCGGGCTGAACCAAAATGGGCACCTCTACCGCCACGGAACCGGCGGT
>CAIVQI010000039.1 GCA_903908015.1 uncultured Bacteroidota bacterium | reverse complement strand
GCTTACGCGAATCTTTGTTATCGATCAATGGATCATTAAATGCGTCAACATGCCCTGAGGCCTTCCACGTGGTGGGGTGCATGAAAATGGCTGCATCAATCCCAACGATGTTTTCATGCAGTTGAACCATCGACTTCCACCAGTAGTTGCGGATGTTGTTTTTGAGCGCCACGCCTGCCTGTCCGTAGTCATAAACGGCAGATAAACCATCGTACAACTCGCTTGATTGAAATACGAATCCGTATTCCTTGGCGTGGGCAATTATATTCTTAAAGGAGTCTTCAGCGCTCATATGGGGAGTAGGTCGACAAAAATAGGGAAATTCAGGGCGGTCACAATTTCTGTTGTGGCAAACTAAATAGTTTATGAGCGAAATATGATACCGCCCCAGTAAAGAATTTAGGCGGTGGCGCTGTTGTCCGCGGAGGCGCTGTTGTCCATGGCCAGAAAACAGCCATGATGGCGAATGATATCGTAGATTCTGAAGTTAACCTCCTCTCGTACCCCGCAATAAACCTCATGACTAGCCGTATTCACCAGATAATTTACCTGAACCACATATCCCTTTTCGCTGTAGTCGAAGAAATGTACCTGCGCCCCGGACGCAATTTTTGGGTGTTCTGAGAGGGCTGTTCGGATCTCGCCTACAATAGCCTTCAACGCATCGGCTGCGGTAGACGCGCTTAAAGTCAATTGAAATCGCGCCCTCTTCTGAGTGCCCTCGCTCATGTTATTCAACGGGGCGCCAACGAGGTTCTTATTGGGTACGGTTAATAAAGTCTTATCGTGCGTCCTGATGCGCGTTGAACGAAACCCTACCTTTTCTATGGTGCCGGAAACCCCACTAAACTCCACGCTGTCACCCACCTGAAAGGGCTTGTCGAGGAAAATGGTGAACGAGCCCAGCAAGTTGGCCAGGCTTTCCTGAGCGGCAAGGGCAACGGCGAGTCCACCGATGCCCAATCCCCCTATCAGCGCCGTCACATCAGCATCAAACACCCCACCAGCTGCCAATAGCACCCCAAATATGACCAGTAGAATCTTGATGCCATCCACGGTGAATGGAATCATTTGTTTATCGAGACGAATGTGCCCCCCTTCCGCCCTGCGCGTCCAAAAAACCCCCAAAAATGTGGTTAGTCCCAGTAAAAGTCGAATCAGGCGCACAATCAACAGAAGCTGCATCAGTATGGCTATGTAATGATGCACCCGAAGTTCCTTTTCAAAGACCCGGACAGTTTGGGGAATATTCAGTAGGGTGAAACAAAGGTAAAAGACCATCGCCATGCTCATGGCCTGCATGGGCAACGAAAGCATCTGCACAAATTCCTCACGGCTCCTCCGCTGCTCGTCGGCTTGCGCAGCTGCGGCACCGAAGGCTCTGAACACAAGCTGGTTTACAATCCTCGCTCCCCGTCGTTTCAGGAGGTATGCCAACAACAACAGCCCAGCCACGAGCAACAATTGCCCCAGCGTATGCCCGGCCACAACCTGTGTCAACCATCCACGAAAAGGCTCTATCGAATCGGTACTGTTCCTCATAAAACTACGCGCGTATTGTTTTGCCGATCACAACAAACATCTTCCACCACTAATGCTTATAAAAAAACCGCCTCTCGGGCGGTTTTTGTTGGCCGACTAGGTTTCGAACCTAGACTCTTCTGAACCAAAAT
>CAIVQI010000038.1 GCA_903908015.1 uncultured Bacteroidota bacterium | reverse complement strand
GAGAATGGGTTAAATATAGTCAATAAGCAAACTAATTCGATAACGAATGACCAATCGGGATGATGATTTGTGCGCCAGTTGGGCTGGCTACTATCTGTAGGCCAGACGCCCTTTTGGCCAGGAAAGCCCCACATGCTTGTCCGATCATGGCACCGGCCACTACGTCTGCCAACCAATGCTCGCCACCGTGGAGGCGCTGAATAGCGGTTCCAAAAGCCAGAATCGTTGCTGCTTGTCCGGGCCACGCCCGTTGGAATGGTTTCACTCCTCTCAGGTAAGCGGCAGCGGCGAATGCGGTGGCGGTATGTCCACTCGGAAAGGCATCGTGGGTATAACTGCCCCATGGTCCGTGAAATGTATACGGATTTTCACCCCCATTCCTAGGGCGTTCTCGTTGGAATACATATTTAGGGATCTGAATCAGCAGCCTTGGCCAAATCACCGAGGAGGCTAATCCCACCCCAAGCCCTGCCAGTTGCGCTTCACCTCTTGCACGCCCCTTCCCCCAAAGGAGTGCCGCCAGCGGCAGATATAAACTGCCATTACCCGGCGCCTCCAGCCATTTCATTACACTATTGTCCTGTTCTGTTGGACCTGAATTGAGTTGTTGGTTGGCCCAGGGATCGAAGGCCAACGCCGCTGCTGTTATGGCCACGGAGCCCAATAATTTCTTTCGATCACCATCTGTCCAACCAAACGGACGAACGGCCAAAGCCCGACCTTCACGCACAAATTGATGGGCAGCACCTTTGAGGCTCAGGCTATCAAGGGTATGTTGCGTGTGGTACATTGATTTATCGTCATTGCGCCAACACAATAAAGGTTCAGAATCAGCCAAAAAAAATGATGCGCATGAATCTGCCCACAAACCAGCGTTCGACAAGTGGTTCGGATTCTGTTTGCTATGCGCATCGGCCCAGCCCAGGAATGAAAGCCAAATCACGGCAATCAATAAGGATTTTTGACTTGAATCGCTGGTTAACCTCATCTCTGTTTGGACTTTGAGCGGTTCCAAAGCACATCCCAATCGTCATGGGATAAATTTTGAAGTTCCCGGCCATCGGCCCGCGCCAATTCTTCCATACTTTGGAACCTTTGGATGAACTTTTGGCTGGCTTTGCTCAGGGCATTTTCTGGGTTCACAGACAGAAAACGGGAAAAATTGACGATGCTAAACAGTACATCGCCGAACTCATCTTCGACCCGCTGCGGATCACCTTCTTGCTCAGCCTCATGAAGTTCTGTCCATTCCTCCTGGATCTTGTCCCATACCTGACTGCGATGCTCCCAATCGAAGCCCACACCCCTTGCCTTTTCCTGGATGCGCATGGCCTTGACCAGTGAAGGCAGCGAGGCAGGCACCCCAGACAGAACGGAAGCATTGCCTTCCTTCAACTTGAGTTTTTCCCAATTCCGTTTGACGTCTGAGGCATCTTGAACCTGCACATCGCTGTAGATATGCGGATGCCGGGCCACCAATTTATCGCATACCCCGTTTAAAACACCCGCCACGTCGAATTTACCTTGTTCGCGTGCGATGCGGGCATAAAAAACCAGGTGAAGCATAAGGTCTCCGAGCTCTCGGCGGATTTCATCGGATTGTTCTGACAATATCGCGTCGGTGAGCTCATAGAGTTCCTCGATGGTCAGCGGCCTCAGGCTTTCCATGGTTTGTTCACGATCCCAGGGGCACTGCTCGCGAAGCTCATCCATGATGGTCAATAACCGATCGAAGGCGATTAGTGCCGACTGGCGATCGCCGAGGGGGGCGGCCGTGGCTGGGGTGGCCGTGGCTGGGGTGGCGACTGACGGGGAAGTTTGCATCCCGTAAAAATACATCCTTTCGTATCTTTGTAGGTTTTCACATCCTTACTATGGCCGCTGTTTTTTTACTCTCTCTTGCGTTTTTGTTGGTGGGCTTCGCCGGAATGGGCATACGCCTTCTTGTGCTGCGCAACGGGCAATTCAGAGGCACATGTTCGAGTCACAACCCCCTACTCGCTGAAAAAGGCGTCGACTGTGCTGCTTGTCCACACCGCTACGAAACCCATTGTCCGGCCGGCAAACGTGGAATTGCCCATTAATCCAAACGAATTGAACCAGAAACCCACATACTTTACCTCATTGGGGCGGACGGTTACGGCTTTGGTCTGCTGTTTCGCCAGTCTTTCGGCACCTGCCTTAGCGCAGAACTTACGGAACAACCCAACGTCCAACCACGGCAACAAATTTGAGCAGTTGGGCACCATTTTACCCGATGCCAATAGCTACAGAACGGCATCTGGTGCGCCAGGGCATGAATATTGGCAACAACGTGCAAACTATGAAATCGAGGCGGAGTTGGATGAGGAGGCACAGCTGTTGCGTGGTTCTGAGCTCATTACATATACCAACCATTCACCCGATGTGCTCGATTACCTTTGGCTCCAATTGGATGAAAACGAGCACCACCCCCAGTCTGAGTCGAACTATTTCAATGAAAGTCGTTTGGGCAGGCGCATGTCTGAATCCGATTTAGAGCGAATGCT
>CAIVQI010000037.1 GCA_903908015.1 uncultured Bacteroidota bacterium | reverse complement strand
CATTACGTGACTCAACAAAACGTGCGACATCTCATGGGCAAGTACCCCAATAACTTCATCCTCATGTTGTGCCTCCTCAAGCAGACCCGTGTACATCACAATATGCCCACCGGGCATGGCAAAGGCGTTGATCTCCGAATTCTCGATAACATGCACATGAAAACTTGACTTCTCAAGCCCGTTCTCAGAACAAAGACGCGATAAGAAATCATCCATGGGCTGGGTCACCCCGGAACCCTTCAAAACCGTTTCCGAATGGCTTATTTGTTCCCACAACAACAACCCGATTTTTTCCTCGCTCGCCTTGGTGTTTTCCTTAATGTGCAAGATCCTGACCCATGGAATGGTGGATAAAACTGCCCAGAGCAGACCAAATCCGAGCAGTAGCAGCACAAGATGTTTGATAATCAACCTCATGGTTTGCAAAAAATGTGGGTGAGGGGGCCGAAAAGAAACCATTCTACATGTTCCCCTTTGCGGGTCTTGATTGCAGCCTGTATGGTCGCGATAAATTCAATGATGTTGAACAAAACAGCGGTAGCCATATAAGCCAAGTATGAATCCGTCAGCTGCTCCTCGGTAAAAATCACCGAAATGGTCCACCAAAAACCTGCACTATTAATAAAGAGCAATGAAAGTTGCGACAGCAAAGCTTGTGTGCAGTGCCAGCGAACGAAGTAGGTGCCCTTGCGATTTCCAAGAAAAAAAATAGCGGTGGCCAGGAGGTTTAAAATGGGTAATGGCAATCCTGCAAAGGCGGCAATAAGCGACATCAGGTAACTGCCTGATGCCTTTTCCGATTCATGTTCGGAAGGCCTGTTGGGAAAAACAGAAGACATTTTACAGGCCTTTTGAAATGCCCCAAACCCAATTCAACAACATGAGCGCAATGAATGGGATAAAGACTACCGGCTTGCGTAACAAAATTTCGGCTTTTCTGTACAATCGGAATAAGCCAATTTGACCCATTGAAATGTCCCATAAGGCCCAAAAGGGGACAAAAAGCAGGGCTGTAAAGGAAATCACGCCTAACGGACTTGTTTTTAATGAACCAATAAAATCGCCTGAAACAAGATGAATGACACTGCGCGTTGTACCACAAGAAGGACAAGGTAAGCCCGTAACGGATTTTATCAGGCAACCAACAAGTGGTTCTCTATTAGATTCAATATTGAAATATACCCAACCGATCCATAGATATCCAGCAACGCCCAGAAGGATCAAGTAAAAATAAACCTGTCTCATGCCTGGATTCATAACCAAAATCAAATAATGGCCCGAGTTAACTTATCCAAATTTTTTTCCCTTGCAGCACCCATAATCAAAAATAAATCGATTATTGCCCAAACACCCAATCCTCCACATGTAAGTAATTTGGCGATTCCCATTCCTGTATCACCAATCATAAATCGGTCGATCCCCAGTCCGCCCCCGATAAGGGATACAATGAGAGTAGTTGTAGGGTCATAAAAAGAAAGAGACTGCACCATCATCCATCGGCCGTCATCGAGTGACAACATCCGGTCTCTTACCTGCATCAAATGATGACTTTCAAAAAATTTTGAGTTCGCCATCATAAACATATCCACTCTTTGAGCATCCATAGGTATCATTTTAGAATTGAATTGACTAGTGTAATATTAAAAAAAAAATACGAAAATCCACTTGATATTCAATCTGATTACGAGGGATCCACATCCAACCAAATTCGGCATTGGTGACCCAACGAACTGCCTTCCAGCGCGGTGACTGCATCCATAACCCCGCGTTTGACCACAGTCAAATCAGGCCCACCCCGCTCGATTTTGAGCAACAACTCGCGGTGGTATTCATTACGAATACGGGCAATGGTGGGCACGGAGGGACCCGTTACCCTTGGACCCATGAGGCGACGGAGTTCATTGGCCAGCCAAAGCGCAGCGCGTGATGCCGTGGCCTCCTGACGGTGCCGGATGCTCAGGCGGATCAGACGGACAAAGGGGGGGTATCCATGAGCGGACCGATGGGCCAATTCAGCTGCTACAAATCCGGAATAGTTATGTTCTTGAACTAGCTGGAACAGGGGGTGTCGAGGCTGGCGCGATTGAATCAGCACTTCGCCCCGCACCAGGCGCCGGCCTGAACGACCGCTGACCTGACTCAGCAACTGAAAAGTTCGTTCCTGTGCCCTAAAATCGGGGATTTTGAGTCCGGAATCTGCATTAAGCACCCCCACGAGGGTAACCCTTTCGAAGTCTAATCCCTTAGCCACCATCTGTGTGCCCACCAAAAGATCAATCTGACCCTCCTCAAAACGACCGATGATGTCGGCATAGGCATGCTTTTTACGGGCCACATCCTGGTCGAGCCGGGCCAGGCGTATGTTCGGGAACATCTGAAGTACCTCCTCCTCAATTTTTTCTGTACCAAATCCCCTGGTCTTCAGCTGTACGCTGCCACATGCGGGACATGCTGGAGCGGGAATGGCCTGGAAACCGCAGTAGTGACAAGCCATGCGGTGCCGGGTTTTGTGAAAGGTTAGGGTGATGTCGCAATCGGTACAGCCCGGCGTCCAGCCACAATCGGCGCATTCGGTGTATGGCACGTAGCCACGCCGATTTTGCAGGAGAATGATTTGTTCTTGTCGGTCGAGCCTCTTCTGGATGGCCGTACACAGTGCCCCCGATAATTCTCCTTTCAAAGTGTTCGCGCGTTTCTCGGCCAACAGATCCACCAGATGAATTTGTGGTAAATGTATCCCTCCATAGCGTTCTTCCAGGCGCACCAAACAGAATTTTCCTGTTGTGGCCAGGTACCAACTCTCCATGGAAGGGGTCGCTGAACCCAGTACCACCCGGCTGCCATGCGTGGCCGCCAAAACCATCGCAGCATCACGTCCGTGGTAGCGGGGGGCCGGGTCCTCCTGCTTGAACGAAGCATCATGCTCCTCATCGACCACCACCATCCCCAGCTTGCGAAAGGGCAAGAACACTGCGGATCGTGCACCCAAGACCACCCGTGCGTGTCCGTCGGCCACTTGCTGCCAAATCTCGGCGCGTTCAGCGTCGCTGAATCGGGAATGATACATCGCTATGCCCGTACCCAAAAAACGACTCAAGCGCTCGAGGAGCTGGGTGGTGAGGGCAATTTCTGGAAGAAGATAGAGCGCTTGCTCCCCATCGGCGAGGTTTCTGCGAATGAGATCCACATACAGCAGCGTTTTTCCGCTTCCTGTTAAACCATACAACAAAACAGGCCGACGCTGCATCCAAGCCTGTTCCGTTTCTTCGAGGGCCTGCCTTTGGCGATCCGATAAACGATATTCATCGCCGCGTCCCACAAGCACGGGCACCCGGTCCACCCGAAAACTGGTTTCATGCAGCATTCCCTTCTCCACCATGGCCTTCAGTGCCTCGGCGAATGGCCTGTTTTTGTCGACCAGTTTCGAGCGGGCCACCCAGCCGCGGTCGGGCGACTCCTGTAGGTAGGTTATCAGCAGGTCTGATTGGCGCGGCGAACGCCGTTCTGCCTCATTCATCAGCGCCCGAAGGGCAGCATCATCCTTGTATGCCTCCGCCAGTCGATAATAACGAACCCTTTTTTCCTTATAAGGTTGATCGAGATTTTCACCCGCACGAATAAATCCCTGTGCCACCAAGCGTCGAAGGAGCCCTCCCACCAACTTGCGGCCAAGCAATTGCTGTACTTGGGGTTGAGCCATGCTGTGGCGCAAATCAAGCTTCACCCGCTCGGCGGTGGCCTCCTCTATCGGGCCGTCATCCTCCTCAAGGGCAATCAGGCTGCGCAAGAGCAGCGCTTCATCACTGCTTGGGGGGTAAGTCTGGTGAAAAGCCTCTGCGTCGAAATCGGGATCACGAACGAACCGGGTTTCGGAACTCAAGCGCATGGCACTGGGCAATGCGGCCTGCATCACATCGCCTGGAAAACAGAGGTAGTAGGCCGACATCCATTCCCAAAATTTCCTCATGCGTTCATCGACCACGGGCTGGTCGTCGAGCACCTCAATGAGGTCGCGGACAGT
>CAIVQI010000036.1 GCA_903908015.1 uncultured Bacteroidota bacterium | reverse complement strand
GGTGCTTTCCTGATGCTTGTGGGGTGCCCGGTACCGGATTCTGCCGTATGACGCGTCCGCGACCGTATACTTCTGTAGGGTATCCCAAATAGCCTGCAACCTGCAAGGCGTCTGTCAGTCCCATTCCTGTGAGGTCCGCCACGATTCCTTTACGGACATTGACCTGAGTGAGGTTCCAGGTCCCTTTGGTGCACTGTGCCTGCACATAGGAGCTGCCCGCGCCACGGGCACTGTTGGCTTTATCTGTTTCGGCTGATGGTCGGCGCACGATGCGATACGCCATTCCGAGTTGTTCCAAGGCCTTTTGGGTGGGCATCTCCAGGCCACTGACCATGGTTCTTGGCAAGCTATCGCGTTCCCATGGATTCGGAACCTTGCTTCCATGGTCACCCCAGCCACGGGCGTACAGATGATCGGCCACTTTCCGAAAAACAGAGCCCGCCACCACACCGCCATAGTAGGCGGAGTCGCCCAGATCGGCCAACATGACCACCATGCTGTAGCGCGGCCGCTCCGCCGGGAAAAAGCCCGACACACTTCCTCTGTAGCGCTTGACGTATTGGTGATTGACCAACATCTGTGCGGTACCTGTTTTGGCCGCCACTGAGTAAGCAGGATTTTGCAGGCGCTTGCCAGTGCCCCCTTCCTGCTCAACGACTGCGCGCAACATTTGATTGAGCGCGTTCAGTGTCTTGGCGGAGGCGATGGGTTTATGGTCGACCTGAACCGGTGTTGTTTGGATTTGGCCCGTGCTTGGATTGCGGATCTCGTCAACCAGGCGAGGCGTTACCCTTTTTCCTTGATTGGCCACTGCATTATACAGGCACAGCACCTGGAGCGGCGTTAGGTTGAGACCGTAGCCCACACTCAGCCATGGCAGGGAAACGTTGGACCATTCAGTTGAATTGGGCTTGGTGATTTTTGGTTGACCTTCATGAGCCAAACTGATGCCAGTGGGTTTTTCTACCCCCAATTCCTGAAGTTTCTTGATGAAGCGCTGGGGGTTGTTGCCATAAAACTGCTGGATCAGGCGCGACACCCCGACATTGGAACTTTTGGCGAATATTTCTGTGAGGTCGGCCTGACCGATTCCGTGTCGGCTGGCATCAAACATGGTTTTGGATCCGTAGTCCCACACCCCACCGTTGAGATCAACCTGGGTATGGGCGGCAACGCCTGCATCCTCCAAGGCCACCAGCATGCTGATGAGTTTGAAGGTAGATCCGGGGTCCTGACTTTCAGTAACGGCGTAGTTGATCTGCTCGTCGCAGCGCGTTACACCTTCGGTTCTGGACAGGTTGACCATGGCCCGGATGTTGCCTGTAGCCACTTCCATCACCACAACCGTGCCGTGAGAAGCCTTATAGTGGTGCAGCGCATGACACAGTGCCTCGTCGGCCACATCCTGAAGCTGCATATCAAGGGTGGATATCACATCCATACCGTGTTTTGGCTGCACAAGCGGCAAACCATCGACCGGGATCCACATCCCATTGGCGATACGCCGCATGCGCGATTGAGCGGGCACGCCAGCCAAAGCAGAATCAAATGCTGCTTCCAATCCGACCGCTTTCTGTTGGCTCTCAGGCTTGTGGTAGCCCACCGTTCGTGAGGCCAATCGCCCCATCGGTCGCTCGCGGTGGGTGTGGGGCTCCACCACGAGGCCGCCTCGGTAGACATGTGATTTCCTCGATTGTGCCAGGTTGATGAGGGGCAGTGCACGCACCTGCTGTAGTTTGATGTAGTCGACATTTCGCGCCAACAGTAGGTCGGATCGCTTCAGTCGCCTGGCCTCCCAAAGCATTTGGCTGAATTCGCTCTGTTCTCCATCCAATATCCGGGCAAGACCCGCAGCCAAAGAGTCGACTTTTTCCCTGAAAATTTCAGGCGTCAGGCCCGAAGTGGTGGCATCGAAACGCAGGTCATATCGGGTGATGGTGGTGGCGAGTAAGCTGCCATCTTGGGCATAGATATTGCCCCTCTGGGCATCTATTGTGTGGGTGGCAAGCATCATTTTTTTTGCTAACGAGCGGTAGTGTTGGCCATGCACCTTTTGTATGTAGATGGCTCGGCCCACCACGGCCACAAATCCAAGTGTTAATACCGCAAAAACGAGCAGACTTCTGCGAAATATGTTTTTCTGCGCGCTCATGTACCTTTCCTTTTGGCGTTTGTTGCACCATCATCAGCATCAAGTACGACGGGGGGTTCCTGGGGGGTTTTCCACCCCATGCCCATATGTTGCAGCCGGCTGAGCACTTCAGTCCGGCGACCCAAATGCATCACCTCCGATTGAAGGAGTATGTACTCAGCTTTGAGGTCTTCTACTTCCTGGCGGGTGCTCAGGATTTTGCGCTGCATTGACTCCTGGCTATGGCCATTGGCGATGTAAATCAATAATAGAAAGGTGCAGTATAAAATGAAGGGTATGTGGCGCGACACATCTTCCCATTGCCATTGCCCCACAGCTGCCGGTGGTTCTGATGTTGGATCTGGCTCCTGTGAAAATTCATGGTCACTGGGCCTTCGTTCCGGGTTGCGCCCCATGAAGGTAGACCAAAACCCGGTGGCGGTTGACTCCCCACTGCGTCGGCGGTTGCGGTTCATGGCCATGGGGTTTGGGTGCGCCGCGCCACACGCAAACGTGCGCTGCGGGCGCGTGGGTTGGCTGCGGTTTCTTGTTCACTCGCCTGATAGGCTTGGGTCGGACTCGGCTCAAACGGACGTATGCTGTGTCCGTAGATGTCGGTTTCGATGGCATTGTGGAAATGTCCGCTGCGCATGAACTGTTTCACCAATCGATCCTCCAGGGAATGGTAGCTGATGACGACCAAATATCCTCCGGGAGCGCAAACAGCGGCGGTCTGCTGAAGCATCTCACGCAATGCACCCATTTCATCGTTGAGATGAATGCGGATGGCCTGGAACAGGCGTGCGGTGAGCTGCCGCTCTTTGCCGCTCGCGCTGATGGGCTCGATGGCCTTGCACAATTCGGCCGTGGTGTTCATGGCGTTGCGGGTTCGCGCGAGTACGATAAGTTGGGCTACGCGGCGGGCTGCTGTGATCTCCCCGTATTGACGCAACACCCGTGCTATTTCGCCTTCATCTGCCAGCCTCAAAAAATCCCCTGCTGTTTGTCCGGCCCTCGG
>CAIVQI010000035.1 GCA_903908015.1 uncultured Bacteroidota bacterium | reverse complement strand
TTGTTGCATGAACCCCATGATCTGAGTTCGTCCCATTTTATGCTTGATGAGCCAGGCTGAAGAAAAGCCGTCTGCAATAAGAGGGTCGTCGGGGCTTTGTTTGGCCAGGAAGGAGGACCGTATGTGCAAACTAGTGTTTGGCGTCAAAAACAGACTGAGTCCGGCACATATACTGGGCCATATTCGGAACCGTCGTTCAATCTGTCGCCCGTGTCCATCCAACCCCAGTCCCAGCGCCCATTGCGGCGTCGATAAGCCTCCCCTAATTCCTAAACCATATTCAGAGTAGAGCCTGTCACCCACAGCACTCCCGAACAAGGCGGCATGAAAAACCTTAAATCGCCGGTGAACGCCAATGCTCATGAAATCAGTAGCCAATCCAGGCGCCGTTTTTCCGATGGTCAAACCCAAACTGTACCCAGTCGACGTGCGGGTCCCTTGCGGAAAGTCGCGTGCAGCCTGGGCACCCGACCACGGTATGGTTAGGCCTCCCGACCATAGCCCAGCGCTCCCCACCACGGCCGGCTGACCCTGACACACGCAGGATGACAAAACGAACAATAGCCATAAAAGCATGATGCAAAAATCGCAGGGACATAAATCAACAGTCGTATGGCAGACGTAAGTGATATCCGCATAAATTTGAGATTTTGAGCCCGAAGCGTCTGCATCGATCCATGACCCCATCTCAACTACGCGCCTATGCACTGCCCACTGCTTTGTTTATGGCATTTGTATTCCTTCTGATTCAATTGTATGCTTATTGGCAGCAAAACAGACCTGTATTCGATGACCAAGGAAAGTTATTGCGCCTACCCGAATTTGTTTTTCCAACACTCCAAGGGGATGGGCAGTGCACCCCCGATGTGCTCCATAAAGGACCTGTTGTGGTCGTTTATTATGGGCCCGACTGCGGCCATTGTCGGCAATTGGGGAAAGAACTGGCGACCGCACACGCAGAGATTAACGCCATTAATTGGGTGTTTGTGTCACGTGCACCCGTCGAGGAGGCCAAGGCGTATGTACGGGAAACAGGTTTGGCAGCGCATCCATCGATTCACTTTTGTCGCGACGAGCATGCACGTTTTTATGGGTTTTTTGGTGAAATGTATATTCCCTCGGCATATGTTTTCGATTCCGACAGACGATTTTTACAGTCCTTGCACCAAAATACAACCGTGTCGGATATCCTCTCTGTACTCCATGGGAAGGCCGTGTACCGCCACAAGGAAACCAAGTGAATTCGATTTTCTGAGGATTATAAGCGGAAGCGTCCGGTGATGTAGTCCTGTGTACTCGGACTTTTAGGGTTGGTGAAAAAAGTAGCTGTATCGGCAAGTTCTATTAGCCTTCCTTTGTGAAGAAAAGCGGTTACATCGCTCGTGCGCCCCGCTTGTTGCATATTGTGTGTTACAATAACAATGGTATGCTGGGCTCTGAGTTGCAGGATGAGCTCCTCGATTCGGGCTGTATTGATGGGGTCGAGGCTCGAAGCGGGTTCATCCATCAACAGCACTGTAGGCTCTACGGCCAATGCTCTGGCCAGGCACAAACGTTGTTGTTGTCCGCCTGATAAATTGAGCGCAGATGACTTCAATTTGTCTTTCACTTCATCCCAAAGGTGCACTTGCCTCAGGGTACGCTCGACCCGTTCATTCAAAAACGAGCGCATGACCATTCCCCTGATTTTCAATCCGAAAGTAACATTATCAAAGATTGATCCTGGAAATGGGTTCGGTTTTTGAAACACCATGCCCACGCGCTTGCGTAGTTCTGCGACATGTACATCGGGGCCATTGATGTCCCGTCCATCCATCCGTATGAGCCCTGTCATGCGCGCGCCGGGCACCCGGTCATTCAGCCGGTTCATGAGACGCAAAAGGGTCGTTTTACCACAGCCCGATGGACCAATGATGGCCGTAACGGCGCATGTCCTGATTCCCATAGACAAGTCAAACAGCACTTGTTGGGCTCCGTACCAGGCATTGACCTCCGAAACGCTAATTTTTTCACCTAAAGGTGGATTCGTTCTTTCCAGCGGTTGCGGATCCATAGGGCAAAAAGATGAAAAATAAGGGTTATTCCGAGTAAAATCACCACTGCCGCTGCGGCATTGGGTGCAAAATCGGGCTGTGATTGATTCGACCAATAGAAAATCTGAACCGGAAGTAAGGTGAAGTAGTCCCACACAGAACTTGGTGCATAAGGCACAAATGCCACAGCACCCAATACAAGTAGGGGAGCGGCTTCGCCAACAACCCGACTGATCGACAGCATAACGCCTGATAAAATACCAGGCAGGGCCGTGGGTAGGGTTTGAAACCACAAAGCTTGAAGCGGCGTCGCACCCAATGCAACTGCGCCATCCTCTAGTTCAGCAGGTACACGGCGAATGGCTTCCCTGCAGGTGATGATCACCGTGGGCAGGGCCATAAGCGCCAGCGTGAGGGCAGCGCTCATCAAACATACTCCCAGGTTCAATTGTCGCGCAAATATTTCCAGGCCGGCCAAGCCATAGACTACCGATGGTATCCCTGCCAGATTGGATAGGTTCAGTGAAATCAAGTGTTTTATACGGCGGTTCGTGCGGCCCCGCTCGAGGTGAACCGCTATGGCTAATCCGGGAGGAAATGACAACAAAAACACCATAAGAAGCAGCCAAAGGCTTCCCATAAGTGCCGGATACACCCCGGCTTTCCTGGCTACTACAGAATTGAAGCCAAAAAGAAATTCTGTGTTCAGGCGTGCCTGGCCGATCCAAAAAAGATAACCCAACCAAGCCAGAGCCAACAAAATGATGGTGATGGTCATGAGTCTGACCAGCAAGGCCAAGCCGCCACGTCCGAGCTGCGCCACCCACCGCTCCATCCGTTCAAAGAATTCGAATAAACTAAATGGGCGCATGTTCTTTTGCCAGATAGGAAAGATGGTTAAGGGATCGGCCCATTCGATGTCCGGCCAGATTGAGCAGGTAGGTGAAGACAAACAAGCTCAGCGCAACAGCGAAAAGGGATGCATATTCGGTTGAATCTTGTCCGACATCACCTAAACTGAGCTGAAGGATATAGCTGCTCGCCGTTTGGGTAGCCTCTAATGGATTCAGCGTGAGGCCAGCATGTTGCCCCGCCGCAATCGAAACAATCATCGTTTCGCCCAGAGCACGCGACAGAGCCAGCATAGAAGCTGCCGCAATACCCCTACGGGAATAGGGCAACAACAACATCAGTATGATTTGCCAACGAGAGGCACCCATGGCCTCTGCCTCATCCCGCAAGCTATTCGGCATGGATTGCATGGCCTCACGGGTAATCGAGATGATGATGGGCAAAATCATGATTCCCATCAGAATACCTGGCACCAGAGCATTATAGGTTTGCAGACTCGGAATATACTGTTGGAGTAGGGGGGTGAGCCATTGTAAGGCCAGGAATCCATAAACCACAGAGGGGGTAACCGATAACACGTGCAAGGCACCCAGAGCCAGTTCTTTAAGCCAGGATTGTGCATATTCATTTAAAAATACTGCAGTGGTAAGGCCTACAGGAAGGGCCACAATCAATGCAATAAAACAGCACATCAGGGTGCCGGTAAGCAAGGGCAAGATCCCGAATTGTTTGACCTCATAGAGTGGGGTCCACTGAGTGGAGGTAAAAAACGCACCCCAGTCTAACCGGGCAAAAAATGGAAGAGAAAGATGGGTGAATAGCCACAAGAAGATCAGTGTGACGCCCAAGCTTGCCCAACTTAAAGCCCCCATCAACCAGGCAGCCACGCGTTCTCTTTTTTTCATGGATGTTTCAGTTCACTTTCTTTCCAGCGCTGGAGTTGGTCGCGATACATTTCATGTTTTAAAGGCAAAAAAGTATTCGTGACATTCTGGCCACAGAGATCCAATAAAAAAAAGCGTACAAACGCACTGATGTGTGCTTTTGACGGGTCATGCAAACGCACATATAAATATTGGTTTCGAGACAGTAATTGGTAGCGCCCGTTGTCGACATTGTCGGCGTTTGGCAGGGCAAATCCCCCTCCCTGAGCCGATGGCACTTCGATTCCGAGGGCTTTTACCCTACCTCTGTTATTCAAATAATACGTATAGCCAAAATAACCCAAAGCAAGTCGATCACCGGCAATGCCGGTCACGGTCATCGCGTCGATCTCGTTGGCCGAATAATCTCCACGGCCTTTTCCGGCCTGCCCCAAAATTCGACGCGTAAAAAAATCAAATGTTCCGGATCCGGGGCCTGGCCCATATAGGTTAATGGGCACTCTGGGGGCCTTCGGATTCAATTCCGACCAATAGGCTGGTTTTCCTTGGCGGTTGCTGTGCCAAATTTGTGCCAATGAGGCTGAGTCGATGGCATCGACCCATGGATTTTGGGGGTGAACGGCCACCACCACCGCATCGCGCGCCACAGCCACTTCATGGAGACGACCTGATCGCAGCTCCGCGGATAGTTCCAGTGGATCGCCCGGTCCCAAAGGCCGCGACGCCATACAGATGTCGATTTCTCCGCGAGATAGTTTTCTGAAGCCGCCACCCGTGCCTGATTGTCCCACCACCACCTTACGATCTGGGTAGGCTCGGCAATACGACTCGCTGATGGCCTCAGCCAAGGGATAAAGTGTACTCGACCCATCAATTCGGAGAACATGGTCTGATTGATGACGACAGGCAGTTAATGCCAATAGAATGAGCGAGACGTAAATGATGAAAGATTGTTGGTCTTCTGAATGTGGAAAGCCAAGTTGTCTAAACACCATATCAAATCAAAGTTTGGGATGATCTGGGCTGTACATATTCGGTTGAATATAGCAAAGCATGATGAAATTTCATCAATCCGCGTTAGATAGAACCCGAGAAAACCGAGCGCTGCGTATTTTCGTCACCTAATGGCCCGTTTTGCTGTAGTGGATATCGAATGCACTGGGAGTAAATTTCCAACATTTCGCCTGATGGAGGTTGGGGTGGTGTTTCACGACGGACAAGAAATTCTGGGCACCTGGGAACGATTGGTGAATCCAGGCCAACCCATCCCGGAATTTGTGGCCCGCATGACCGGTATTCGCCAAGAAATGGTGAATGCAGCGCCTCCATTCAAGAGCATTGCGCATGAACTGCACGCAGTGCTGTCTGGATCCGTTTTTGTGGCCCATGATGTCTCCTTCGATTATCGATTTCTTCAGGCCGAATTTGCAGCAGTGGGAATTCGGTTCGAGGCCGATCGCTTGTGCACACTCAGTTTGGCTCGCCAGCACCTGCCAGAGGAACCCTCGTATTCTTTGGGGAAGTTATGC
>CAIVQI010000034.1 GCA_903908015.1 uncultured Bacteroidota bacterium | reverse complement strand
CGCGAGCAAGTCCGTGACTGGGGTTATTCACGGGTGCCTGTCTATAAGGACTCATTGGATGAAGTGGTGGGAATTTTGTATTTGAAAGATTTATTGCCCTACCACGACAGGGATGATGCGCCTCAATGGACAAATCTGTTGCGCACGCCATTTTTCGTTCCCGAAAAAAAACGCATCGATGATTTGTTTCGAGATTTTCAAGACCGCCACATGCATTTGGCTTTGGTGGTGGATGAATTTGGGGGTTGTTCAGGGCTCATTACCTTAGAGGATGTTCTGGAGCAAATTGTGGGAGAAATACACGATGAATTTGACGAAGCCGAAAGTAGTGGAATCATCAGCATCAACGAATCGGCCATCCGTTGTGATGGCCAAACCCTCATCCAGGATTTGATCCGCGTGGGTGATGGGATTTTTGATGATTTAAGGGAATTTCAAGAGCGGGCAGATTCGGTTGCCGGATTGATCTTGGAGCTGGCCGGAAAAATACCCGTTGCGGGTGAGGTGGTTTGCTGCAAAAGTCTATTGCTTGAGGTTTTGGAATCAGACGACCGCAGGATTCGCAAAGTTGAGGTCAGGAAAATGGAAGATGGTACTGGACCGGCTAACCCATTAAGGAATGAATAGGACTGCATTCATTTTCAGGGGAATTCACCTCTTTTTCATACTCACTCTTGGAGCATGCATGGGATGTCTGCGCGAACAGCCCATGCCAAGACCATACGCTTTTCATCGGTTAAATTTGCCTGATACTTTTTCTGTCTCCACGCCTTTAGATTGTCCATTCGAAATTCGCGTCAACCAAGCAGCGGTATTGAGTTACCCGAAAGGAAAAAGTGGTACTGCCTGTTGGGTCGACCTCCACTACCCAAGTATCCGTGCCAGTGTACACTTTACTTATGTTCCTTTGGAGAGTCGAAAGACCCTGGGCGACTGCATCAAAGGATCTCAAGAATTGGTTTTTAAGCACACCATACGGGCCAGTGAGATTTTGGAAGACCCATTGACTTTCGGTGACCGGGGGGTATATGGACTTTTTTATCGTTTATCCGGACATTCTGCCAGTAATTCTCAGTTTTATGTGACGGATAGTTCACGGCATTTCCTTAGGGCTGCACTCTATTTCGATGCTACCCCGAATCCCGATAGTATGGCACCTGTGGTGGATTATATGCTGGGTGAAATGGAGCGACTGGCAACAGGGATCCGTTGGACAGATACCGGGAAGCAGTAAACCTCAAGGGCATGGACGCGCACCGACTCCTGCAACAATCAACGGAATTCATCAAAGGGGTGGGCGCCGCCCGTGCCGCGCTATTGGCCAGGGAATTGGACATACACACCTGGGAGGATGTGCTCTATCATTTTCCTTTTCGATACATTGACCGGCGCACATTCCAAAAAATTTCTGAAGTACATGTACAATTAGGAATGGTACAGCTCTGTGGGCGGTTGAGGGATGTTGTGCACAGTGGCACTGGTCGTGGGCAGCGCCTGACTGCATGGCTCAATGATGGTACGGGTGAGATTCCCCTGGTTTGGTTTCAGGGAATTGATCGGCTCTTTGGCCTGTTGAAATTGGGTCAGGAGTACGTAGTTTTTGGGCGGCCAGTAGCCTACCGCGACGAACTTTCGATGCCCCATCCGGAGATCACGCCGCGTGATCGTTTTCTGGAGCAGGGCGCGGGTCTGTCGCTCTACCCAGTGTATCCAGGCACCGAAAAGCTCAGAAAAAACCGGATAGAATCGCGTTTTTTTTCTCAAACCACGCGCTTTGTTTTAGAAAAAGCACATGCCGGTGTTTCGGATTATTTGCCTTCGGAGATTCGTGCCCACCATCGGCTGTTGGAGCGACAAAAAGCTATGTGGGGCATACATCACCCTCAATCGGAGCGAGAGGCTTTCGAATCGCGGCACCGACTCAAATTCGATGAACTGTTCTACCTCCAGTTTGGGTTGGTCCACAATAAAATCAAGCGACAATCAGGTAGTCGCGGACATCGTTTTGGTCTTGTTGGCGAGATGGTGAACAGTTTTTATACCCATCATCTTCCTTTTAGTTTGACCGAAGCGCAAAAACGGGTGATCAGAGAGATTAGATCGGACATGGGCACTGGCAGGCAGATGAATCGTTTGTTGCAAGGTGATGTAGGCAGTGGTAAGACGATTGTAGCCCTCATGGCCATGCTCCTGGCCATCGATAATGGATTTCAGGCGTGCCTGATGGCACCCACGGAGGTGTTGGCAGTTCAACACGAGCAATCAATCAGTGAACTTGTGCGGAATATGCCTGTTCGCGTTGCGCTGCTCACTGGAAATGTGCGGGCGAAAGAACGAAGGGCCTTGTTACAGGATCTTCAAGCAGGTGAGATCCATATTTTGGTAGGCACACACGCATTGATCGAGCCACCTGTGGTCTTTGCTCAGTTGGGATTGGCCATCATCGATGAACAGCATCGCTTTGGTGTGGCTCAGCGCGCTGCCTTATGGGCCAAAAATAATCCTCCACCCCACGTTTTGGTGATGACGGCTACCCCAATTCCTCGAACATTGGCCATGACCCAATATGGTGACTTGGACCTGTCAGTGATCGATGAACTGCCGGCGGGCCGAAGGCCTATCATGACCCGACATGTGCTGGATCGTCAGCGCCTGTCAGTTTTTCAATTTTTACGTGAACAAATTGCATTGGGACGACAAATTTACATCGTTTACCCCATGATTGAGGAGGGCGACGATGAGCAGATGAAGTATCTGATGGATGGATATGAGTCTGTGAGCCGGGCTTTTCCTGTTCCCGATTACCAGGTGAGTATTGTTCACGGACGTATGAAGCCCGATGATAAGCAAATGGAGATGCAGCGGTTCGCAGCAGGAAAAACCAACATCATGGTGGCCACTACCGTCATTGAGGTGGGCGTCAATGTGCCGAATGCCAGTGTCATGCTGGTGGAGAATGCTGAACGCTTTGGGCTGTCGCAATTGCATCAATTGCGTGGTAGGGTAGGTCGTGGTGCTGAACAATCCTATTGTTTGCTCATGACCGCCAACGAGCCAAAAGGAGAGTCTATTCGAAGAATTGAGGCTCTTTGCTCCACAACAGATGGTTTTAAAATTGCAGAAATTGACCTTCAGCTCCGTGGACCAGGGGATCTCACGGGCACGCAACAAAGCGGAATGTTGGATCTTTCATTGGCTGACCTCAGAACCGATGAGGTGCTCATTGCCGAAACCCGGCGAGCTGTAGAGCAATTGCTATCGCAATATTCCGATTATTCGAAGCCCCCACTGAGCTTACTGTTGATGGGCTATCAGGCCCAAAAAAGTCGTCACAAAAACTGGGGAGAAATCAGCTGAGTGTGATCCTGATGGTAGAAGTTCGCATCAATTTTGGCATCTAAAGGTATCCTTCTTCGTTTTCTTGACCCCTCCGCAATCCATACTTTTCAAGCTTATTATAGAGGTGTCCACGCTGTATGCCAATATGTTCGGCAGTTCGACTCATGTTCCAATCGAATTGCTGGAGTTTGTGCACAATAAATATTTTTTCGGCCTCCTCCTTGAATGCCTGGAAATCATCGAATAGGGCAGGGTCTAAGGGGTTTGATGCGATGATTTGAGTGGAAGGCAAGGATTGTTCAAGTTGACTGGGATGCGCATGCGAGAGGATGTCATCTTTTCGGATGTTGTGGCCACAGAGTATGACCAATCGCTCCACCACATTATGTAATTCACGAATATTTCCTGTCCAGCGAAGCGCACTCAGGGCTTGCAATGCATCTGGCGCGAATTTTTTGGTGGCCATTCCATAGGATGCACAGATTTCTTCAGCGAAACGCAAGGTGAGGTTGGGGATATCCTCGCGCCGCTCACCCAGATTGGGTACATGGATGAGAATAACACTTAGTCGGTGGTACAAATCGAGTCTAAACTTACGCGATTCAATTTCTGCGAGTAAATCTTTGTTGGTTGCCGCAACAACGCGCACATCAATTGAAATGTCTTTTTCGCCTCCAACCCGTGTAATTCGATTTTCTTGGAGGGCCCGCAACATTTTGGCCTGAGCTTCGAGCGGCATATCGCCAATTTCATCCAAAAAGAGGGTGCCTCCATGGGCTTGTTCAAATTTGCCGATCCTTTGCTTAATGGCTGAGGTAAATGCGCCTTTTTCATGTCCGAATAACTCGCTTTCGATTAATTCTGAAGGGATGGCAGCACAATTGACTTCAATCATGGGGCCTTTGCGACGGGCACTTTTCTCATGAATCCAGCGCGCTACAAGTTCTTTCCCGGTTCCATTTTCTCCCGTAATCAGTATTCGGGCATCTGTGGGCGCCACACGTTCGATGGTGCTTTTTATTCGGCGGATCGACTCGCTATCACCTATTATTTCCTGGTTTTTGGCTACTTTTTCCTTAAGACTCTTGGTTTCAACCACCAGTTTCTTTCGTTCCAGTGCATTACGGACAGTAATCAGCAGGCGGTTGAGATCGGGTGGTTTATGTATAAAGTCGAATGCACCGAGGCGTGTAGCCTCTATTGCCAGTTCCTCTGTTCCATGTCCCGATATCATAATGATGGGAAGCTCAGGACGCGACTCCTGCACGCGGGCAAGAAGCTCCATGCCATCCATGCGCGGCATTTTGATGTCGCTAAAAATCAGGTCGAATTGTCCCTGATTGATCAATTCCCAACCGATGAGTCCATCTGATGCTTGCTCTACCTCATAGCCCTCGAGGCTTAGGGTCTCGGCCAAACTGGACCGCACACTGCGTTCGTCGTCGATGATCAGGATGGATGGCATAAGAAAGAAGGCTAAAATAGGGGAAAATTATTTTGATGGTCATCTTATGATTTTCATAATACGCCTACTGAGCATAAAAAAAATCCGGGCCCACGCGGGCCCGGGCAGTCTTGTAAGCCGGATTCTGTGCATCCACTAGCGTGGAGCCTCTGTCATTTATCTGAGCGGCCTACCCTCCGAACGATGCGAGCAGCATCATGATCGGTTTACATGGCCTTGCAACCCAGGAGGTTTACCCGTTCACACAATTGCTCATGTGAACTGTGGGCCCTTACCCCACATTTTCACCCTTACCCCGTAGGGCGGTTATTTTCTGTGGCACGTTCTGCCGGGTTACCCCGACCACCGGTTTCCGGTGCCTGGTGCTCTGTGTTGTCCGGACTTTCCTCCCCGCCCACGAGGGGCGGAGCGACAGAGCCGACTGCATGGCAAATATAGATTATAGATTAGGATTTGCCGGCGTTTGCACAAAAATACTGTCGTTCAGATGTTCTAAAAAGGCAGCGAGATCCTGAAGTTCCGCCGATGATAAAATCCTTTCTGTTCGGGGAAGATCAGAGGTCAGATTGTTGGTTATATGGTTGGGCAACGCCCGATTATAATGTTTCAGTACCTCCAAGATGGTTTTGTATCGACCATCGTGCATATAGGGTGCGGTGAAAGATAGGTTTCTGAGCGATGGGGTTCGAAATCGCGCATAGTCAGCCCAATCCATACTGATTCGTGCCCTACCGGTGTCGGGTCGCCCCAACTCGGGCATTCCATTTCGATGAAACAGTCCATCGGAAAAATCGGGGCCATTATGGCAGGATCGGCAATGGGTTGCATTGGAAAAAAACAGCTGCATGCCTCGGATGGCGGCCGGGTTGAGCGCCGTGGTGTCGTTGTTGTATCGAAATCGGTCGTATCGACTCGAAGCAGAGAGCAGCGACAACTGATAACGCATGAGTGCTTGCGTCACTGTAAATGGATCAGGAAGACGGTTGTATACTTGCTCGAATGCCCGCACATATTCTGGTATGGTGCGCAGCCGCCGCACCAGAGTGTCGATCGGGAGGTTTAACTCATGTACTTCATTCATGGAAGAAAGTGCAACCTCCGATAAGCGGGCCACGCCTCCGTCCCGAAAAAATCGCTTTTGTCTGAACAAATTGAATAATGGGGGCGTGTTGCGTTGGGTAGAATAGCCACCCCTACCTTGACTGAGGGCCACAGAATCTCCAAATGCAAACTGGGGTTTATGACAGCTGGCACAGGAAATGCTGCCATCTGCCGAAAGCCTTGGATCAAAAAACAATTTTTGCCCCAATGTCATTTGGGACCGGGCAAATGGACTGGGGTTCCGCAGGCTGTCGGGTAGGGGGTAAGACTCGGAGATGTTTTTTACGCGATCAGCTGGATGCCATTCTCCCGTGTTCAGGACGCATCCCCCAAGAATAAGCAGAGGAAAGCCAATGGCAAAAATCCTCCTAACCATTAATCCAGTGGAGGTTGATAAGTGGGGTTGCTGATAAAGGATGAGTCGGTTAATGTGTGTAAAAAGGCAATGATGTCTTGTTTGTCTTGGGTCGATAGATTAAGCCCGCCCTCTGTTTGATAGGCTACCCTTAAGTTCGGATCAAGATTGGCGCTGTTATTAATTTGATGGCTGTAGTGATCTAACACCTCCTCTAAAGTTGAAAAACGACCATCATGCATATAAGGTGCGGTTAATGCGATATTGCGCAGGCTTGTGGCTTTAAATTTCCCCCGGTCGGAAGGAAAGCCCGTTACCGCCTCATATCCGGTAGCGGGTTGTTCATCAAGTCCATTGTCAAAAAATGCATCGACACGAAATAGGTGTCCGCCATGGCAGTGAAAACAGTCGGCGCCTCTTGGCCTACCAGTTGATGGTGCGCTGTATTCGCGCATAAACAAATCAAGGCCGCGCTGCTCAGATGCTGTAAGTGGATGGGCCACTGGGTTTTGCCGGAATCGATCGAAACGGCTGTCGCCCGATACCACGGTCAAGAGGAACTGTTCGAGTGCACGCGCAATCCGATCTGAGGTCACTTCCTCACTCCGAAAAGCCGCACCAAACAAAGGCTTATACTGAGGAGTTTCTGATATTTTTCTGACTGCCTCTGGAAGTGTTTGGTGCATTTCGATGGGGTCCTGTATGGGCAATAGAACTTGGTCGCGAAGACTTGCGGTTCTTCCATCCCAGAAAAATCGGGTGTGCCACGTGAGGTTAAACAACGCCATGCTGTTGCGGTTTCCCTCTATTCCATCGATTCCCTTACTGTAGCGCAGGAGCGAGTCGCTGAATGCATAATTGAGGCGATGACAACTCCCGCAGGATTGGGTATTGTCGCCACTGAGTTTCTTTTCGTAGAATAGGTGCCGACCGAGTTCAATCCCTTGTAGGGTAAGTGGGTTGTTGGCTGGTAGGATTGGTGGTGGAAAAAATGGTTTGCCTATCCAAGTGTAGGGGGTGGGTTCGGGGTATTCCTTGGTCACGGGCGGTTCATCGGGTTGGCAAGACCATGTCCATGTTAGGATGAAGACATAAATGGGTATCCGCATCCACACCTTTACGGGTTTTAGACTGCCGTTTTCTTGGCTAAGGATGAGGCTTTGAAAGACCATGTTGTGGGTGTGGTGAATTTCTTATTAGGAGATTAGTTAGATTTTGATGTAATGAGGTTGATTTTTAGGAGATTGGTTTGACTTGTTGAGGGGATTGGTTTAATTTTGAGGGATGAGGTTGATTTATAGGGGATTGGTTTGACTTATTGAGGGAATTCAAATATCCCCTGCATATTCTCATGTAATACGGGTGCTATCGCGTCGCCGAATGTGCTGTGGGTAAAAAAGGAAGAGTCGGAAATGAGGTGTGCATGTGGCTCGTTAAATAAACGATCGATGCGCATCTGGATTTGTATGGCGGTAGATTTTCCTTCCTGGTGTTGAATGTCGCGTGCCGGAGATGTAATCTTACTGACGAGATCGTCGCGGCCGATATGATAGCTATAGCCCCGGTTTTGAGATGCCGTATTTCGGTAGCGTCCTTCGAGCTTAAAAAATATGTATCCCGCATTCCATCCCCAGTGCATGAGCCCCCCGTTCATCAGGCTGAGTCCATGTTCATTGGGCCATAATGCTGGATCTGCATGGTTGTCGGCCGAATCAACACCCAAGGTAAAGCGCAGGCGTGTATATGTTCCAAAGGGTATGTCGGTAATTCGGAGGGTATCAGGTTGATTCGATTGGGCCTTGACCAAAAAATAGGCGGAGCTACTGACCCAAGATCCATCGGGTTTTTGGAATGATGGCTTCCCGAGGTAGTAGTCGAGCACATCTACTCCTATTGCGTTGTTGAGCGTATTGTATTGCACGTCGCCCAATTGCAGTCGTTGTGTGCCAAATCGGTGGTCGAGGATGAGGTCGATCGAGCTTGGGTTGGGTTGGGGAACGGGAACCGGGCGAGGGTCACAAGCCTGTAGGAGCCCTATGGCTAAAAGCAGGAATGGGGATTTATTTGATTTCATTCTCAGCTTGGGTTTCACTCCACACCACCTGCATGTCTTTGCTGCTGGTGAGCAGCAAGCGGGTAGGGTTGGGGATAAAGGTAAGACGGAAGTTGTGTCCCTGTTCGTTTTCGAGCACTACGCCCGATGTTCCGTCGGTTTCGTAGGTGTCGGTCTCAGGTAGGTAATCGTAGTGGCTGGCCACATATGCTGATGGAATAAGGTGGGGTATCTCGGGCGCTAGTTTTTTATGTATGCGTATGAGTATGGGTTCGACGAGTCCTTGATAGCGGCGGTTAAAGGTGTCCTCGAAGTCATGCAGTTCGTCTTCTAAATCGTCGTATTGGGGGTCGTTGAAGGCCATTTCGTGCAGCTCATTGCGCAGCTCGATGAGGTCGATGAGATCGCTGTTTAGTCGTTTGTAGCTCATACACAAATATAGGTATTAAGATTATTTTTTTATTATGCTATTTATATTGGCATTCTATCTATATTAGCGCATTCAATTTGACCATTTCTTCAACTGTTTTTCACGATGGACATTAAACTGATTTTTGGACGTAATATGGGGCGCTTTCGTAGGAAGTTGGGCTTCACGCAACAGCAATTGGCTGTTCGTTTGGGTATAGCGCGGGCCACTGTGGGTGCGTATGAACAGGGTAGGGCTGCACCTCCGCTGGAGGTGATGGGTCAATTGGCCGATTGCTTCGGTTGTTCGGTTGATGAGCTGGTGAAGGAGGAGGCTGTTCGTCTGCCCGGTGGGGTTCGTCATACCGATCCAGCGGGCGAGCGGTTACGGGTGTTGTCGGTGGCGGTAGATGGGGTCGATCAACGTGAACAGATTACCTTGGTGCCTGTACAGGCGGCTGCTGGCTACCTCGAGGGCCACCGGGATCCCGATTTCGTGGCCCGTCTTCCTCAATTTATGCTTCCAGTTTCGGAGCTGAATCCGAACCGCTCTTACCGCATGTTTCAGATTAAGGGCGACAGCATGCGCCCGCTTCCCGATGGGGCATACCTCATTGCGGAATTCGTGCGCGATTGGCAGCAGTTGCGTGACTACCAGTGTTGTGTTGTGGTATCTACTGGTGAAGGCGTGGTATTTAAGCGCATCAAAAACCACCTCAATGAAGGTTATTTGGAGCTGATATCTGATAATCCAGCTTATCAACCCTATCGGATGACGGCCGACCAGCTTCTCGAAGTATGGCGGGTTAAGGCCTACCTTAGTTTTGACTTGCCGGATCCGCATCGCGGCCCGGCTGACGAAGCGGGGGAGCTTCTGGGTCGGTTGCGCCAGTTGTTGGATCAGTATGTTCCGCAGCAAAATACGGGTCGGGCTTGGGCTTAAGCGTTCTTCGTGATGTATGTGCAGGTTCACAGCGGGTTCAGTCTGCGGTATGGGGTTTTATCGCCCGTTCAAATCCTCGAGCAGGCCAGGGAGGCGGGGGTCGACTGCGTGGCCCTCACCGACATCAACAGTACGGCGGCCATACTCGACTTTGTGCGTCTGGCGCCTTCCTATGGGGTTAGGCCTCTGGCTGGGGTAGACATACGCGTCCGCAATCGGCCACATTACCTGATTCTGGCATGCAATAACGCTGGTTATACTGAAGTCTGTGTTCACCTGAGCAACATACTCCAAGGCAAGATCCAGCCCGGTTACCGTGCGCCCCAATTCCGAAACGCAGTAGTGGTCTATCCCCTGTCCGTTTGGAACGGACACCAGTTAGCAGAACATGAATTTTTGGGCGTAGAAATCCGTGACTTGTCGCGCTGGCGTCTGATTTCTTGTCGTGTTCCACCGGGTAAGGCTCTTGCCATTCAACCCATGACTTTTCGTGATCGTGCCGATTGGAATGCACACCGCCTGTTGCGGTCGATCGATCACAACTGTCTGCTCAGCAAGTTACCCCCCGAGGATCCGGCTCCCGATACCCATCGATGGATGCCATTGGATCAATTTACGGAGGCCTACCGTGCATTTCCCGAACTCATCTATCAGACACGATGCCTGACCGATCGCTGCCGCATTCATTTTGAATTCGGACAACAATACCCCCACAAGAATCAGCAGACCTACACGGCCCAGGAAGAACTCGACTTTCGGCTGTTGCGTCGGTTGTGCAGCCTCAACATGCCCTTATTCTACCCCAAAGCATCCGAACAGGTAGGCGCCAGGCTGGAAAAGGAGTTGGAAATCATTAGGCAGAAGCGCTATGTCTCCTATTTTCTAATCAATTGGAAAATATTGAAATATGCCCGCAGTTGCGGCTTCTTTTATGTAGGTCGGGGTAGTGGTGCCAACAGCCTGGTGGCTTATCTGCTTCAAATTACCCAGGTCGATCCCATTGAATTGGATCTTTATTTCGAGCGGTTTATCAACTTATATCGCCGCAATCCACCCGATTTCGATATTGATTTTTCCTGGAAGGAGCGCGACCGGGTTATCGCTTATATTTTTCGCCGATTCCCGAATGTTGCTCTTTTGGGTACATACGTCACGTTTCAGTACCGGGCTCTGGTTCGGGAACTGGCCAAGGTAATGGGTTTGCCGAACCATGAAACTGAGGCACTGGCGCGTGGTCGGTCGACAGGCGGAGGCGACGATCGCACAATACGCCTCATCTTGCAATATGCAACGCGGCTCAACGGGCTCCCTAATTACCTGGGCATACATGCCGGCGGGATTTTGATTACCCACGATCCCATCCAACATTTTAGTGCCACCTTTCTGCCTCCGAAGGGATTTCCCACTACCCAATTCGATATGAATATTGCAGAAGATGCGGGGCTACATAAATTTGATATACTGAGTCAGCGCGGACTGGCCAAAATCACCGACGCACTCACCCTGATTGCCCAAAATCGTCCGGGTGAAGCCCCGATCGACCTCTACAAGACCGAGGTATTCAAAAATGACGGAGCCACCCAGCGCCTCGTGCGTGAGGCCCGAACCATAGGGTGTTTTTATGTGGAGTCGCCGGCTATGCGGATGCTGATGTGTAAACTTCAGGTACGGGATTATTTGGGCCTGGTGGCCGCTAGTTCGGTAATTCGCCCGGGTGTTGCCCGTTCCGGGATGATGCAAACGTATATCCTTCGCTGTCGGTTTCCCGAACGCCGCCGCGAAGCACCCGCTGTTTTGCTTGAGATCATGCCCGAAACCCATGGCGTGATGGTCTATCAGGAAGATGTGATTCGGGTGGCTCATTGCTTTGCGGGATTAACTTTGGCTGAGGCAGATGTGCTCCGCAGAGGCATGAGTGGCAAATTTCGGAGTCGCGATGAACTCGAACAGGTTAAGTCACGCTTTTTTGAGGGGTGCCGTGCGCGGGGACACACCCCCGAATTGGGCCGTGAGGTGTGGCGACAAATAGAAAGTTTTGCAGGGTACGCCTTTGCTAAGGGTCATGCTGCATCCTATGTGGTGGAGAGCTACCAGAGCCTCTATCTGAAGGCACATTATCCGCTGGAATATATGGTGGCTACCCTGCGCAATGGGGGGGGATTCTACAGCACGGAGCATTACCTGCACGAAGCGATGCGCCTGGGAGCGAAGGTTTCTGCACCCTGCGTACAGCATAGTGAGGGTGAAATCGGGTTGTGTGGCCGCGAAATCCGCCTCGGATTGCTCATGATTAGGGGCATTCATGAGGACTTTGTAGTGCGGCTGTTAACTGAACGGAAGCGGGGAGGGGCGTTCGCGGACCTTCCTGATTTTTGTCGGCGACTTTCACCACCGCGCGAGCAGCTCATTCTTTTGGTGCGCATAGGGGCTTTTCGGTTTGCCCGACGATCTAAAAAGGCCCTGATGTGGGAGGCCCATTTGCATGCCGCAGAAAAGGGTCTCATGCCATCTTCTTCTGGCACGCTGTTTTGCCAAGATGCATCGCCTGCGCCCGATTTGCCCCGATTAGAAGAGGCAGAACATGAATCAGCTTTTGAGGAGTATGAACTGCTCGGCTTTCCGCTGAGTAGTCCTTTTAGACTCCTTTTAGGCACTCCGCCAACCGGGATTTTTTCGGCCGATCTGAAGGCGCACTGCGGACGGGTAGTGCTGGTCAACGCCTATTTGGTGAGCATTAAAGATACCCGGACAGTGAAAGGCGATCGCATGCAGTTTGGTACGTTTATCGACCAAAGGGGCGACTATATCGACACGGTTCACTTCCCTCCGGTGGTTGCGCGATATCCTTTTCGGGGCCCTGGTGTGTATCATCTATTGGGGCGGGTAACCGAAGAATTGGGCTTCTACAGCCTCGAGGTCCAGCGGATGGAGTTGTGGCCAAGAATCCCGGACCCCCGTTTTGCCGACGCATCCCACCACCTCAGTCAGCCTGAGACCCATCCCCCTACCTTGTCAGCAGAATCCCCAACCGATGAGCTTTATGAAATCACAGCCAGAATCCCATGAATTTTATGAAATCACAGCCAGAATCCCATGACGCATCAGACAATGTTTGGGGTGCACGAACAATCCTTCACCTCGACTTGGACACGTTTTTTGTTTCGGTTGAGCGCCTGATCGATAGCCGCCTCAACAATAAGCCAGTTTTGGTGGGGGGCATGAGCGACCGAGGAGTAGTGGCCTCGTGCAGCTATGAAGCCCGTCGTTTTGGAATACATTCCGGCATGCCGATGAAAATGGCGCGTCATTTTTGTCCAGAAGCCATTGTTATCCGCGGCAATACGGCGCAATACACGGAATACAGCAGGGCAGTAACGGATATCGTGTCGGCCGCCGTACCCGTGTTAGAAAAATCGTCGATTGATGAGTTTTATGCCGATTTAAGTGGTATGGATCGCTTTTTTGGCTGCACGCGCATGGCCCAGGACCTGAGGAAGAGGGTCATACGGGAAACGGGATTGCCAATTTCCTGTGGCATATCGATCAACAAAACCGTATCAAAAATCGCAACAGGTGAGGCAAAGCCGAACAATGCCCGATCAGTGGTGCGCGGTACGGAAAAGACTTTTTTAGCGCCACTTTCGGTTCGAAAAATCCCTATGGTGGGCGAAAAAATGTATCACTCGCTGCGTGGTTTGGGCATACAACACATACACACCCTGCAACATATGCCCCCCGAATTGCTGCAACGGGTGTTCGGGCAATCAGGATTACAGCTGTGGAAAAAAGCGAATGGTGAAGACAATACCCCAGTTGTGCCGTTCAGCGAACGTAAATCGATTTCTACCGAGCGCACCTTTGAACGAGATACCACCGATTTGCAAAAAATAAAGGGCATCCTCACGGCCATGACTGAAAATCTGGCCTTTCAGCTCCGCAGGGGTGGCCGCTTATGTGCTTGTGTGGCAGTCAAAATTCGGTATTCCGACTTTCAGACGGTGACCATGCAAAAACAAATCGCCTACAGCAGCTCGGATCACGTACTAATTCCATTGGTTGGTGAACTATTTCAACGCCTCTACAACCGCCGGCTGTTGATTCGCTTGGTGGGTGTGCGTTTCAGTGATTTGGTTTCGGGCGGTGTGCAACTGCGGTTATTCGAACAAGTGCCACAGGCACATCAGCTTTATGAAGCCATGGACCGCATAAGGGAGCGCTTCGGAGATCGTGCCGTGGTTCGGGCCTCTGGACTTATGGCGCGCACCATAGGGCGTGAAAATCCCTTCAACGGAGAGCCACCACCTTTACTGGCCAATCGAAAACTGTGATAGTTTAGCTTGAAGCGATAACTTAGCCCAATGCAGTGAGAACATCACCCAAACCACCTCCATTGTGCACATCGGTAAAGCCATCTTGCTCCAAAATATGTTGCGCCATACGGCTCCTGCCGCCGCTTTTGCAATATACAATCAAAGGGGTACTGCAAGCGCGAAGCTCATCTGTCCGGTAGCTAAGCTCTTCAACAGGGATGTGAATAGCCCCAGGAGCGTGACCCTCTTGGAACTCGCCCATGGTACGAACGTCGAGCAGGGTGGCGCCAGGGCGGCGCAGTAATTCAGATAAAGTGTTCATCAAAGACCAAAGATTTGGTGCAAATATCCGCATTCAATCGTAGATGTGGGTGCTCCATTGAATTCAAGCATCATAACCGTATTGTTGCGCCCACCACGATCGCAGGCGATCCCGCATTTCGCGCTCCCTGGGG
>CAIVQI010000033.1 GCA_903908015.1 uncultured Bacteroidota bacterium | reverse complement strand
TGCATCCCCCGAAATGCCCAATGGCAGGGAAATCGGACTCAGTGTCATTGGTGCACCTGCGCTTTGGCGCATGGGTTATACTGGCAAGGGACGGAAAGCCATGCTGGTGGATACTGGGGTTTGGCCCAATCATCCAGCACTAAAAGGCAAATTTTTGGGCACCCGATACCCCCTATCGCAAACGTGGTTAGCCTACGATTTCAACACGCCAAAAGATAAAAACGGCAACCATGGAACGCACGTCATTGGCACTGTATTGGGTCTAGATACCGCCACGAGGGATACCATTGGCGTGGCCTTTGACGCTTATTATATGGCCACAGATCCCATTGTGACCAACATTGCATTGGTCCGTGATTGGCCACAGCTTATGGCGGCTTTCGAATGGGCACTCAATCCTGATGGCGATGCCAATACCACCCATGATATTCCTGATGTCATCAACAATTCTTGGGGACGAAACAATTCGGGTTTCGACTCACTTTGTGGGCATCCACTCATCACCAATGCCATGCTTGCCGTGGAGGCGTCTGGAATCGCCAATGTGTTTTCCACAGGCAACGATGGGCCCGGATTGGCCACAACCATTGTGCCCGCTCAAGTGATTATTGATTCCCTCAATTTATTTGCGGTCGGTGCCATTCAAGCCGCTGCTCCGGGATATCCGCTCGCCGGATTTTCAAGCTGGGGGCCTTCGCGCTGCACGCCCGATAGCTTTTTGATGATCAAACCTGAGGTTTCAGCCCCCGGGGTGGATGTTCGCTCGGCTGATGGACCTTCAGGCTATGGTTTGAAGTCAGGCACCAGCATGGCATCTCCTCACGTTAGCGGGGCAGTTTTGTTGTTGAAAGAGGCCTTTCCACAGCGCTCTGGCCGACAAATTCTCAATGCCCTGTACCAAACTGCAACGGATCTTGGTTTGCCTGGAGAGGACTACCAGTATGGCCGTGGACTCATTAACCTACCCGCAGCCTTTCAGTTTTTATCGCAAACTTATACCCCACAGCCGCCGGCCCGTGACTACGATCTGGCCATTGCGGGTGTAGACTCTCCTGAAACTGCATTTTTTGGGAGTGGGGGCTGCCTTCAAACAGGTCCGATCATGCCTCCTGGCCCCATTCTTCGCCAACGTTGGCGCATCGATGTGATGAACCGCGGCGACAGCATTTTGAATGGGTTTCAGCTGTATATCGATCTAAACGGACAAAAAGACACCATACTCTATAGTGCGTCTGTTCTTCCGGGCCAACATGTCTGGATCACAACGCCCTTTTTCCACTTACACCCCCCTTCACTCCCCAATGGGCCTACGGGACAGCTCAATAGACTCTTTCTGAGTACCCAAGGATTGTCTGGGGTCTTGGAGCGCGACACCATCAACAACCGCTGGTTTTCTGAATTTCCCACGCTGAATGTGGTGCCGACCCGTTTTTTTGAAGCCTTCGACAGTCTGCGCACGAATGGGCTCTACGAACACCGGATCGATGATTGGGTGATCCGTGATGTAGACGCGGATGCACGAACATGGCAGTTCGTTCCTACCGCTGGCCGCGCATCATGGGCAGCCTGTATGAAAATGAAGGACTACGGACCGGCCAATGGGCAGATTGATGAGT
>CAIVQI010000032.1 GCA_903908015.1 uncultured Bacteroidota bacterium | reverse complement strand
TCAGAAACCTATGACTGGTTGATTGATGCCATAGACCGTATTGGGGCTGCCGATCCCGAGGCTAAAATTAGGTTAGCGTCACGTCAAAAGTCATTGGCCAATGTTACGAAAAATTATAAGGGTAAAATTCAGGGCCTTCGGCGGGTCGACATCATTGGTGCGAAGCGCAATCAAGAGGTGGCCTTGAATGATCTGACCAAGCCTGGGGCGCCTTTCGCCCACCGTGCTGGGGTCATTCGTTCGCTCGATAGCTTATATTCTCTGTTGGCTCAGGACGCGCCACTGAAGTTGTGGATCAATAATTTGCAACAAAATTCACCCACATTTTCTATGGCCATGGCCCGGGCTGAGGCCCGCCGTTTGTGGGGCAAGGGCAACGAACCGGGCATCGATAGCCTTCGGAAGCTGTTGGTTTCCAATGTGCTCAAGCAAAATGAACGGCTCAGGAACGGATACGAGCCGCAATTGGATACATCATTTCTTCGATTTATGATGCGTGCTCCGGGGCAATGGGGTGCCCAGCACTGGAGCGATGGAGTAGCGTCTTTTTGGAAAGAGAATCGCCTCGTTGACCAAAGTGATGCTGCCGTAGGTATTTGGTATGCCAAGGGCCTTCCTTATGTTTCAGAAATCATGCGCATACAGATGAATTCAAATGCTGAAAAAGCAATAAGGGCCAAGGGCTCGCTTGATGCCTTGGCAGATGTGATGGTGGTTGAGGCCCAACGCCTATCAACCCGCGAAAAAGCGATTAATGCTCAATTGGCTGTACTTTTGCCTCAGTATTTGGAACTCAAATTGGCTTTGGTGGGGGATGAGTTTATTCCAGATGCCAATTCCACCCTGCGCCTGACCTACGGTCAAGTACGCCGATTTCAACCAGCTGATGGTGAAGTGCAGACCCCATTTACTCATTTGGCCGGCATGCAGGCCAAGTCGCGTTCGGCTGTGGGAAATCCCGATGTAGAAGCCGATTATGCTATGTACGGGCCGTTGCGCGAGCGTTTGCAGTCGGATCGTACAACGGATTCAATCCCCGTGGCTTTTTTATACAATTTGGATACAACAGGAGGAAATTCAGGCTCTCCAGTGATGAACGCCAAAGGTGAATTGGTGGGCGTTAATTTTGACAGGGCGTTCACGGCGACCATCAATGACTTTGCATGGAACGAAGAGTACAGTCGATCCATTGGGGTCGACATCCGATTTGTTTTGTGGATGGTGGATGAAGTGGCTGGGGCCACCCACCTAATCAAAGAAATGGGTGTTTGGCGTTAATTTCTATTTCCTGATTGATGCAAAGAGTAGAATTGATGCCACATATTAAAATCCACGGTTGATGCGCCATGGTGCAAATCCGGAATGATGATTCAATTCAGTGGTGCTTGGTTCCGTGGCCATTGTAGGTGCTGATTTTAAGGAAGATGCAGGTACAGCGTGCTGAGTTCCTGCCGCCTGTTCCTGATGCAGCGCTGCTGCCACAGCAGCCGAAAAAAGTTGTTCGTTCGAGGGTCGTGTGTTCAGCGCACTTTCGTTGTAATATTGGGCAATAAAGCCTGTATCGAAATTTCCGGAACGAAATGCTGGATGTTGCATCACAAAAAGCCCAAATGGGAGCGTGGTGGCAACGCCCTGTATGTCGTATTCCTGAATGGCCCGAATCATCCGCTGAATGGCCTCCTCGCGATGAGCAGCATGGATCACCAACTTGGCCAACATAGAATCATAGTGTACAGAAACATCCATTCCTTCACGAAAGCCATCATCGACCCGTACCCCTGGTCCCTGTGGTCTTCGGTATCGTTCGAGTATACCTGTATCAGGTAAGAATTGCTGCTGTGGATCTTCAGCACAAACCCTCAATTCAATGGCGTGCCCATGGATCCGAAGTTGCTCTTGTTGGATGGGTAAGGGATGCCCTTCGGCTACCTGTATTTGTAGACGAACCAAGTCCAATCCAGTGATCAATTCGGTTACCGGGTGTTCAACTTGAAGACGGGTATTCATCTCCAAAAAGTAAAAGTTCAATTGCTCATCGACCAAAAACTCGACCGTACCGGCATTGTGGTAGCCACATGCCTGAGCCACCCGCACGGCTGCTTCGCCCATGGCCTGTCGGACATCCGGACTCAGACAACTGGAAGGGGCTTCCTCAACCAGTTTTTGGTGACGCCGCTGAATGCTGCATTCGCGTTCAAACAAATAAATGATGTTTCCGTATTGGTCGCCAATGAGCTGAATTTCTATGTGGCGGGGAGCAGAAACATATTTCTCTATAAAAACAGCGCCATCACCGAAGGCGGATAAAGCCTCACTTTGCGCCCGTTGCAATTGTTCTGAGAACTCTGTGGGCGACTCCACGACCCTCATGCCCTTGCCACCCCCTCCGGCAGCTGCTTTGAGCAGAACTGGGAAGCCGATATCCTGGGCTACTTTTAGGGCTTGTGTAGGATCAGTGATTGCTCCGGGTGATCCTGGTACCATGGGTATATGAAAATCTGCAACCGTGTTCTTGGCCGATAATTTATTGCCCATCAATTCCATGCTGCGTGCAGAAGGGCCCACCAAAATTAATCCGGCATCTTCAACGGCTCGCGCAAATTCCGAGCGCTCACTGAGAAAGCCGTAACCCGGGTGAATGGCGTCGGCCTGGTGTTTGATGGCCAGTTCGATGATGTAGTCAGCCCGCAGATAGGAATCGCGACTTGGGGGTGGACCGACACAATAGGCCTCATCGGCATAAAGGGCGTGGGGCGACAGGCGGTCGGCTTCAGAGAAAATGGCGATGCTTGTGATCCCCATTTCACGGCAGGTACGCATGATCCTGAGCGCAATTTCACCCCGATTGGCGATCAGCAGTCGCCTGATGGGACGTATGGATGGCGTTACCATCACGAACTACCCGTTGTTTTTCGCGTGATCAGCCAGGAACTGGGCCAGACCCTTGTCCGTTAGGGGATGGTTGATCAATCCCAGGATTGCGGAAAGTGGACAAGTAGCCACGTGCGCTCCAGCCTCAGCGCACTGTACAATATGCAATGGGCTTCGAATCGAAGCGGCAAGCACCTCCGTGTCGAAAGCCTGCACGTCAAACATGTCCACAAGCTGACGAATCAAGTCAACCCCTTCAATGGCCAGGTCATCCAATCGCCCTATGAAAGGAGATACGTAAGTGGCACCAGCTTTAGCCGCCAACAGGGCCTGACCTGCACTGAAAATAAGGGTGCAATTGGTACGAATATCCATTTCATAAAGGGATTTGATGGCCCTGATTCCATCGGCAAGCATCGGTATTTTCACTACAATTTTAGAGTCAATGGATGCCAGCATTTCAGCTTCTCGCATCATGCCGTTGTAGTCGGTACTAATCACTTCGGCGCTCACACAATCGTCTACCAAATCACAAATGGCTTTGTAATGAGCCATTATACGGTCGGCCCCTTTAATGCCTTCGCGGGCCATGAGGCTCGGATTGGTGGTCACGCCATCCAAAACCCCTAGGGCCTGGGCCTGAGCAATCTGATCGAGGTTAGCGGTGTCGATGAAAAATTTCATATGAGGGGGTCGAAAAATTGTAAAAAAAATGGGTAAGCTACTTGCATCGCGCCGCTACAACCACCTACCCTTGCTGTATTCCTACCCTGGGGGATTCGGCAGGAGCTGGCCGTACAAGACTTACCCGCCGCAAAGATAGTTGAAAGGGACCGACAAAGGACAAGATTTCCTGTAGTATTTTTGTTGATATGAAAGCCACAAACAAAGAATTGGAGTTTAACCGTAATGAAGACGCTTATCGGTTGTTGATGCAACGCTACCGTCAGATGCACGAACAGGTACGGCAAGGTGGGGGTGTAAAAGCAACGGCCAAACACAAGGAGAAAGGAAAGATGACGGCTTGGGAACGAATGAACCAATTGTTGGATCCGGGTCGCCCTTACATGGAGGTAGGGGCCTTGGCCGCATGGGGCATGTATGAAGAACATGGAGGCTGCCCATCTGCAGGCGTTTTGGTTGTGGTGGGCTATGTAAGCGGGCGCCAATGTGTTGTTGTGGCCAATGACGCCACCGTAAAGGCGGGTGCATGGTTCCCGATGACTGGCAAAAAGAACCTCAGGGCGCAGGAAATTGCGATGGAAAACCGTTTGCCCATCATTTATTTGGTGGATTCCGCTGGGGTATATCTGCCTATGCAGGATGAGATTTTTCCGGATAAGGAGCACTTCGGGAGGATTTTCCGCAATAATGCGCTGATGAGCAGTATGGGAATCGTTCAAATGGCTGCGATCATGGGTTCCTGTGTGGCAGGTGGAGCATATTTGCCCATCATGAGCGATGAAGCCTTGATCGTTGACCAAACAGGTAGTATTTTTTTGGCTGGATCTTATTTGGTGAAGGCAGCCATCGGAGAAGATGTGGATAATGAGACTTTGGGCGGGGCGACGACCCATTGTGAGATTTCCGGGGTTACGGACCACAAAATGGCGGATGATGCTGCCTGCCTGAGCACACTGAGGCGTTTGATCGGACAGCTTGGCGCACCACAGCTTGCAGGCTTTGACCGGATTACTGCCCAAGCTCCGGTGCGTGACATCAAATCCGTTTATGGGGTGTTTCCAGAAGGAAACGCCCGACCCTACGATATGGAAGAGCTTGTTTCCTATATCATTGATGCCGATTCTTTTGTGCCTTATAAATCTGGCTATGGCAAGACTTTGGTGTGTGGCTATGCGCGGGTTGATGGATGGTCCGTTGGCATCGTAGCCAATCAGCGAAGGGTAGTGAAAAGTGCGAAAGG
>CAIVQI010000031.1 GCA_903908015.1 uncultured Bacteroidota bacterium | reverse complement strand
CAATCATTGACCCGAACCATTCAGCCCAAAGGCTTTGATACCATAACTTTGTCCACGCCCATCAACGTATTGTTGGGTCCGGATACTTTACGTGTCTTTGTTCGGAACGTGTCTGACCCGGTCCCTAATAACGACACACTCACGCGCTTACTTGTAGGCTCACCACCGATCAGGCTTATCCACACCAATAATTTTGATGGGTTTAATGCTTTAGGACAATATTGCCTTGCGCCGTCCTCCATTGGACTTGCGACGCCAATTCCGGCTGTTACTGGAGGAAGTGGAAAGTCCCTGATATTAGAGGGATCGGGAGGCACTTGGGATGCAGCGGTACCCCTGCCATCCTTGGGTGGGGTTTGGAATGTGAATTTTAACCCAGATCGTTTGCGACAGGTGGCCATGCCCATTGCGAGTACGGTAAACGACACCAATTTGCATATTCGTTTCCGTTTGCAACAGATCCTTCGCGCATCAGGTACTTCAGGCGCTGGTAATGTATATCTAAGGATATTGGTGAATGGGCAGCAGGTATATAATGCGCCGGCCAGAACCACGGCAGGCACATTCCAGTCGCTTGAGAATGTTTCGCTCAAAGGCTTCTACACGCCAGGTGAGCCATTTTTATTGGAGATCCAAGGCAAGTCGAATTTTTCCTACAGCACCAATACCTCATTAAGGGCGAATGCGAACATCATCGATGAGTTGTTTGTTTATCACAGGCATGCTCAAGGCGCTGAAGTCATGGAGGTCACCTACAATAAACCATTTCCTTCGGCTACGGATACGGTGTTGGCCTCGGCACGGATTCGAAACAATGGCGACAACACATTAAACACTGTCAATGCGCGACTAACGTTGAATGGTTTGCCGGTTCCAGGTGGTTCACTCAGCCTGAGCAACTTAAATCTTGGGTTTATGGCGGATACCGTCTACCAATTTCAGTCACCTTTCTTTTTGAATGAGGGGAGCAATTCCATTTGTGTTGATGTTGACCAGCCCAATGGGACAGCTGATCAGTATCCCTTCAACGACACCGCATGCACGGAGGCAATTGGCTTCCCTGTGATTAGTTCGTTTCCCTACTGCAATAATTTCGATGGTGCCTTGCCCGAGTGGCTTACCCGCAATTGGTCAACCCTTCGCAGCGGAGGCAACAGTTGGACCAAAGGAACGCCCACTAAAGGATTCATGAATGGTGCAGCGAGCGGCTCTAATTGTTGGTATATCGATGCCGACAGTACTTACAGCCCATATGACTCCTCGGCTCTTTTCACACCGATCTTCAGTGTTCAGCAGGGCTCTTGTTATAGGGTCAGTTTCAAAACCAAATTTTTGACTGATTTTTGGGCCAATAATATCACCAATGCGCCTTTGCATGGAGACGGCGGAACCATCGAATACTCCACCAATGGTGGTATTCGTTTCCTTAATTGGGGTGAAATTGACACAGTGACCTTCAACTGGTATAATAATGTAGTGCATTCGTTGAAGGACTATACAGTTTCACCGAGCAATGCTGGTTTTGGTTGGTCTGGACAAAGCGATAGTGCTTGGATGGATATGTCGCATATTTTCAACACGATAAACACGGGTCGTGTGATCTTCCGTTTCAAGTTTGCATCGGATGATGCCTTCCAGGGTGAAGGATTCGCGATCGATGATTTTTGTTTCGAAGAAGTTTCTGCACCCTGTGACCTTGTGTCGGTTGAGGAATTGACATCGGGTGGTTTTGTATTACATCCGAATTACCCGAATCCATTTTCAGGCACTACTCGGATTCGATACGAATTGTCGGAGGGTGCAAGGACTCAGTTGTTGATACAAGACTTGTCGGGTCGCGTACTGTGGCAAGGTCAGTCTGAGCGGAGAGAGGCAGGATCGCATGAGGAGGATGTTCAACTCGGTCATCTGCAATCTGGTATTTACCTCTATACCTTGCGCGTAGATGGTGTATCCAAGACCCGGAAGATGATTTTGACCCGATGAGGCGCTCGTCTCTTTAATTTTTTTCCTATCTTTGCGCCTCAATGAAGAAATTACGCGATTATGAAAAAGAACATTCATCCATCTAACTACCGCTTGGTGGTATTTCGGGATATGTCGAACGATTATATGTTTTTGGGCAAATCGACCGCTGAAACGCGCGACACGGTTAAATGGGAGGATGGACAAGAATACCCGGTCATCAAATTGGATATATCACACACCTCACATCCGTTTTTTACAGGTAAGCAGGTCTTGGTGGATACGGCGGGTCGTGTAGACAAATTTAATCAGCGCTACCGTCGCAAGTAAAGCGATGGAGAATTCGCTCATGAAGAACCCTCCTCGGAGGGTTTTTTTGTCGGTATGGTGTATCGGACCTTGGCTGGTCATGATTGGTTTATGCCTGCCTGGTTTTGTGCGGGCGGGTGATACCCTGCGCGTTATGACCTATAATTTGATGTATTTTGGGTCATCGACCACCGACTGTACGCCAGCGGTCAACCTGCAATCGGTGAAGGAAGCCCATTTGCGCACCATCATTCCGTATGTTCGTCCACACATCATTGGCTTTCAGGAAGTTGGTCCGAGCAGTGCCGTAACGTTGTCCATTCTCAATAATGTGCTCAATACGGCTGGTGAAAGTCGATGGGCCCGTGCCAACCT
>CAIVQI010000030.1 GCA_903908015.1 uncultured Bacteroidota bacterium | reverse complement strand
CGCAGCGGTGTGAATCGGGCACTCGGCAATGTGCTGCTGGACTATGAAATGCCTGGAATGAAGGACCTGCATCTGTTTCTGAATTTAGGTGGGGACTTCTCCAATAGTTCGGGCACGGTCTTCATCGACTCCTCCGCCGCCTCAGCTTGGGTGCGCAAGGGGGTCAACAACCAATACAAAATGGAGAAATCCAACCAGTTGCTCGAGACTTATTTCAATTACAAAAAGAAATTGGCGGGCAACAGCAGCGCAGACCTAACGGGGGGCTACAGCTTTCAGAAATGGAATACGTTTAGCCCGGCTTTTCCGGATCTGAATCAAAAAGGCGACACCATCCAACAGGCTGCGCCGAATGATTTCGAAACCGAAAATGCCCTGATGTCCTTCTACGGCCGAATGAATGTGAATATTGGCGAAAAATTACTCGTGACCGCGACCCTGCGCTCCGATGGCTCTTCACGTTTTAGCCCAGAAACCCGTTGGGGTTTATTCCCCTCCGTGGCCGCTGCCTGGAGGATCAGTGAAATGGCCCCATTTGTGGGTTCTAACACCATTTCGAACTTAAAACTTCGTGTGGGCTGGGGCCGCACCGGTCAACAAGATGGCATTGGTGATTATGGTTATGTTGCGGCCTACACAGAGAGCACCCCTTCCGCCCAATACCAGTTCGGCGAGTCATTCTTCTCGATGCTTCGGCCACAAGGCTATGATGCCAACCTGAAGTGGGAGGAAACTGCCAGCACCAACGTAGGGCTTGATTTCGGTTTCTGGAACAATAGGGTGAATGGTGCGATCGACTACTACAAAAAGAAAACCTATGACCTACTGGCGGTCATTCCGACCATTGCCGGTACCAATTTTTCTGATTTATTGCTGACCAATGTCGGTGACCTTGAAAATGAGGGTGTTGAAATGAACTTAAATCTTGTGGCCATCGACCAGAAGAATACGAATCTGGAATTCGGACTCAACGCTACATGGAACCGCACTGAGATCACGAAATTGACTCGGGTGCCCGACTCATCAAGCCAGGGTATTTTGGTGGGTGGTATTGCTGGAGGCATAGGCAATACCATACAAATCCATAGTGTTGGTTTCGCTCCCTATACGTTCTACATGTACCGCCAAATTTATGGAGAGGATGGCAAGCCGCTTGAAGGGAAATATTGGGCGCCAAACGGCACAGACACGATCAGCAGCCCCACCGCCAAACACCTACAAAAAGGCAAAAATCCCATCCCCGCCACATACCTCGGCTTCTTTTCCAATCTTCGTATGAAAAAGTGGACCGCTGGCTTTTCAATGCGTGCCGAGTTGGGACGGTATGTCTATAACAATGTCAATTCAAATGGTGCAAATCTGGCCGCCACCGGGGGTAGCCTGGGCTTTATTAATAATGTACCAGTCGATTACCTCAATACAAACTTCCGATTGGCGCAGTTGAAGTCGGACTACTACCTCGAAAAAGCGGATTTCCTGAGGCTCGACAATATTTTCATTGGCTATGATTTTGGTCGTCCTTTCGGCAACAACCTCGCCCTGCGCGCCACCGCCTCGGTGCAGAATGTGTTTGTACTCAGCAAATATTCCGGTATCGATCCTGAGATTTTCGGGGGCATCGACAACAATATCTACCCAAGAGCCCGGGTGTATAGCTTGGGACTAAACGTCAAATTCTAATACTTCTACCTCTCATTATCAACGTATACTGCTATGAAAAACATTCGCTTTCCTTTCCGTTGGGTGCTTGTTATTGCCCTCTCCCTGGGCACAACCACATCCTGCTTTGATGCGCTCAACCTTCAACCCAAATACGGCCTGAATGCCCTTAAAGTTTATGCCGATCCTGCCAATTACATCAACGTTTTGGCCAAAATCTACGGTGGCTTGTCGCTTACAGGAAATGCTGGGCCAGCCGGCCAAGGCGATATATCGGGCGACGAGGGTTTTTCACAGTATCTTCGGGTGCTGTGGAACCTTCAGGAATTACCCACAGAGGAGGCTGTTTGCGCCTGGGCCAATGATGCATCCATTCGCGACCTGAATGAGGCCGACTGGAACTCCCAGAGCTCGTTTGTGAACATGATGTATGCCCGTATTTTTTACCAAGCTCCTTTATGCAACGAGTTTATTTATTACTGTTCTGACGACTGGATGAATGAGAAGGGTTTCTCTGAAGCCGATCAGCAACGCATTCGCGGGTACAAATCAGAGGCTCGTTTCATCCGTGCTTTATCGTATTACCACGCCATCGACCTGTTTGGAAATGTGCCCCTCGTGACCGAAGAAGACCGCCCGGGTTCCGGAGTTCCCGACCAAGCTTCGCGTACGGAATTATTCAACTATGTGGAACGAGAGATGAAGGAACTGGAAAATCTACTCCCCCAGCCCCGTGCCAATGAGTATGGTCGCGCAGATCGTGCCGCAGCTTGGATGGTTCTGGCTAAACTGTATCTCAATGCAGAGGAGTACATTGGCGCCCCCCGATATGCAGATTGCATCACCTACTGTGAAAAAATCATGGATGCGGGCTACAAATTGGAGGATAATTATCAGTGGCTCTTCCTGGCCGACAATCATCTGTGTCGCGACGAGGTTATTTTTGCCGTGAATTTTGATGGACTTCGCTCACAAAACTACGGAGGAACCACTTTTTTGGTGAAAAGTTCTACTCCGGCAGCACCTGACAGCGCCTATCGTGCCAAAAGAGGTACGGATGGCGGTTGGGGTGGTAACCGCGCCACACCAGTGTTGTTCGATTTGTTCAGCCCTGGCGATTCGCGGAATTTGTTGGACACCGTGGGCATGACCCGCGACATGTTGGTATGGTCAGAGTTTGGTCAGGGTTACCTCGTATCCAAATTCAACAACAAAACGCGGAATGGTGATTTTGGATCGGATCCGCAGAAGAATTTCATGGACATTGATTTTCCAATGTTTCGTTTGGCCGATGTGTACTTGATGCACACAGAAGCTGTTGTTCGTGGCGGCGGCAACACCGCCCGAGCCATTGAAACCTTTAATAAGGTCCGCGAGCGTGCCTTTGGCAATGCTTCTAAAAATGTGTCCGCTCTTCCCAACCTCAACGAGATCTGCGACGAACGGGGTCGTGAATTGTATTGGGAGGCCCACCGCCGCACCGACCTGATTCGGTTCGATCGTTTTGTCGCGTCCGACTACCTTTGGCCTTTTAAAGGTGGTGTAGTGGCCGGACAGGGCATCGACCCGAAGTTCGAGCTGTATCCCTTGCCCCTTTCTGATCTGGTGGCCAACCCCAAACTTCGTCAGAATCCCGGTTACTGAGCCTAACCTTCGTTTAGTGAAATTTTTGAGCCCCCGGCATCCACCCGGGGGTTCTTTTTTTTTAAGCGAGCAATCGTTCCATTAGACTGGCCATAGAGGCCGTCTGCACGGCATCACGTCCCGGATAGCGGGTCAACTGAACCCGGAAATGGTCTGTTATGCCTCGTGTTTTCTGAATTTCGAACAGGATATTACCGAAATTCGATCGCCCCGACCCATCCGGATGGGTACGGCGCAGGGAGGGTTTCAGATACCGCCTGTATCGTATCTTTTGTTCGGCCCCCACCCCTTGCAATACCTGCTCATTGAGTTGCTCCACGTACCCCATTTCCCGAATCCGGAGTGCCCATTCATCCAGCAGGTGGTCGAATTGTTCTTCCGGTAATCGTTGTTGCGGCTTCCACAACCAGCCCGACACGCTTTCTTGTTCCTCAAGAACAAACTCCTCAGCGTTCCCCAGCCCGATGAGTTGCCGCTCGTAGAGCGTCTGCAGGCAATTGCTGACCTCCGTAGTGGCAACCAGCGCCGCGCCGTTCCGCACAATGGGGGTACGGATCTCGCTGCGTTCACCGGGCCGCGCCATGGCAATGCCAATCTCTTTGAGCCAGTTTAACCAGTCCATGATAGTCCAACAATATAACTGCAAAAGGGTTTATTCCTGGTCCAACAAAAACAACAGGGTAGCGAGCGCGGCAGAACCCAGTTCCAGTTCGCGCCGGTTAACCGACTCCAGCACATCCGTGTGCGCGTGGTGGTAGTCGAAATACCGCTGGGATTCGGGCACAAATCCCATCAGTAAAGCGCATTGGTCGCGCATTTGAGCGACATCCGCTCCACTCCCCCCTTTCCGTATGCGGTGGATGCCGTAGTCCATGAGGGGGCCGAGCATCGGCTGCAAAAGTTCAATGCGTTGGCTATCGGCCTCTACATGGAATTCGCGGGGTGAAAATCCGCCGCGGTCGGATTCTATGGAAGCCAGGTGACTCTCCTGGTTTACCCGAGCCAAGCGGGCATACTCACGCGCACCCCGCATACCATTCTCTTCATTCATGTAAAGGATTGTCCTGATGCTGTGACGGGGTTTGTAGCCACACACCATGAGCAACCGAGCCGCCTCCATGCTGTGCACGCAACCTGCTCCGTCGTCATGGGCCCCTTCTCCGACATCCCAACTATCGAGGTGGCCGCCCAAGGTGAGGTATCGATCGGGATACAGCGAGCCGGTGATTTGTCCCACTACATTATACGATAACGTATCAGGGTGATTGGAGCAATTTAACTGCAAATGAACCTCTATTTTTTTGCCTAGAAGCCGCTGCACATGCATGTAATCGGCATGTATGGTACTCACTGCAGCGGCGGGAATACGGGGTATGCTATCGCGGTACACCATCATCCCCGTATGGGGGAAGGAGTCGATCGACAAGGTCAATGAGCGAACCAGAACGGCGAGCGCCCCTTTCTGTGCGGCTTCCACAGCGCCCTGAACCCGAATAGACGCACAATGACTATACGATTCGAAGGTATTGATGTAGCGGGCATCCATTTTCTGGTTAATGAACACTATTTTTCCCTTGACCTGTGCATTCGGCAGGTTCTTGAGTTCCTCCAAGCTACTTACCTCAATAACCTCTGCCCTGATTCCTTCCATCGGCGTGGCTACTGAGCCCCCAAGCGCCAAAACGGCCAGATCAATCTGATCCTCTTTCTTGATGCGTCCCATTCCAGGCGATGTCACCATGAGCTTTGCCTGTTCGGGCGCTCCTCTTTTCCAGACAGGAACCTGAACGGGTTGTAGCCATACAGAATCATAGCCCATGCCCAGCATTTGCTTACGGGTCAACAACACGGCCTTGGCCGCGCCTTCGCTGCCGGTGAGGCGGTGACCAACTTCCTTACATAATGCAGTGAGAAGGGGCCACGATTGGCCACTCAAGAGGGATGAATCGAATAGCGTGCGAATAAACGCATCATACTGCGGAAGCTCCTTCCGGTCAAAATGCTTTGTCGTTGTTGAAGCCCCTGTCGCTTGTGCACGCGCTGCGATTGGGCATCCGAAATAACCCACCGCCAAACCGAGCGTAATGGCAGGAAGAAAGACACGGTAAACCATTTGATGCTCAAAAAAACAAATTAAAACACCTCGCGAAACAGGCTTTCGTAGACCGTTTTCTGTAAGGAGGTGGCGTTAGGATCTCGCATCCACATCAATCGTGGAAAGGGTGCACTTTCGAGGGGTCCTCTGAACTCTATTTTCCTTCCATCCCGCATTCCCTCAATTTTGAGTACATCACCCGGTTTATAATCGCTTATCCAATCCGATTCTGGCTCTTTTCCAGCACACTTAAGGAGCACATCTCCTGTTTGGAGTCCCATTTTCCACGCTGAACTACCTTCCCAGAGGCTGGTAACCACCCAACCATCAGCATTTCGGCTTCCCGCTGCCCCAAAATAAGCCTTGCGCGAATAATCCTGGGTGTCTTTTAGAATAAGCCCCGCATAGCGCGCATATCGCGTAAAATCGATCGAGGCCCGGCCAAAAATATATTGATCCCAAATGCTGTCGGCCTCAGAACCCAGGTGCATGTGAAATGCATCTTTTATTTCAAAGTCTGTGAAGCCCCTTTTCTCTTGAATCGCGTAACGCCAATACATCCACTTCATCACACTATCCAAACCGAAGCCTCCCCCGCTGTGGTGCCAAAGTGCCGCATCGAGCACAAACCCCATCATCGCGCCCTTTCGATAATAGGAGACTGTGGTGTTGCCACTGTTTTCGTTGCGCAGGTAAAACTTAATCCAGGCATCGTAGCTCGATTCGGCGAGCGATTGCTCCCGATCGCCCCTATTGCCCAACACGGCGTTGAAGCCATCCAAAATCGTTTTTTGATATTTCTCGGTCGACATCAATCCCGTTCTACGCAAAATAAGGTTGTCGTAATAGCTGGTTATGCCTTCCGAAAACCAAAGATGGTTGGTGTACACCTCCCGATTATAGTCAAATGGCCCCAACACCTCCGGTCGAAGGCGCTTCACATTCCACAAATGGAAATATTCATGGGCCACAAGTCCCATGAAATCCACATATCGTTCTGGTTGTTCGTATACATCCGGCCGGGTTTGCAGGGTGGTGCTGTTGGCATGCTCCAAACCGCCTCCGCCTTTGGCCACATGCTGTATGATAAACAAATAATTTCGGTTGGGCTGATGGTCGAAAATGTCGGTGCACGATGCAACAATCGCCTTGAGATCCTGCTCTAGCTTTTTACGCGAAAATTTCCCCGCCCCTGGCATCACCACCTGATGGGGAATACCAGCGGCCTCGAAGGTGAATTCCGGGAAATTACCCAGCTGAAGTGGACAATCAACCAATTCATCGTAGTGCGACGCCTGAAAGGACTGCCCCTGTAGGTCCTCTTCGATCCGAGATAGGCTGGTTGCCACTTGTTTCCATCCATTGGGCAACGAAATTCGCAGGATGTGTTCGCGTTCTTGCTGTCCTTCTACCCACATGAAAATGGAACTGCCCAACAGAGCGGCCTGATCTTGGTCGATATAGCTGGTGCGCACGCTGAGTTCGTTGGCATACACCCTGTAGCGAACCCGAATGCGCATTGTTCCTGGAGTGCGTACCACCCACGCATTTTTACGGTATTTCCGCCACATCAATTGGGATCCACTTTCTGCGTCATTGGCCTGAAATTGATCTAGGTTTCGGGAGAATTCGCGGATCATATAGGAACCAGGCGCCCAAACGGGAAGCCCAAGAGCAATGGTATCGGCACCTTTTGAATCGATGATCATCTCAATCTCAGCGTATCGCGACGAGGGCTGGGGGATTCTGAGCCAATACTGCACTGGCTCCGAGGCAGCGGCCGACTGAAACCGCATTGGTTGCTCGCTGGGTTGCCCCTCAAAAAAAGCGCATCTCCCAAAACCGCAAGCCAAATATGTATGTATGCTGAATATCAAAAACAGACTAAATGAATAAGTGTACTTCACAGACATGTATTGGGTCGGTTTTAGTGATGATGAACCCCACCCGGGCCATGAACATGGCCATGCGCACGCTCGTCGGCCGTGGCAACCCGAACATCGACCACCACACCGCTGCAATGCACATTGTAGCCTGCCAGTGGGTGGTTGAAATCCATACGCACCGTGGCATCGCCAACAGTAACAACGCGGGCCCTGTGGCTATGTCCCAGCTCATCCTCTAAATTCAACCACTTTCCCGGTGCCACATGAGCCGAATCAAAGCCTCCATCGGGCAAGGTAAAAATCTCAATGGGTAATTCGGATAATTGTTCCTCACGATGCGGTCCATAGGCCTGATCCATTGCTATATCCACATCAAAAGCATCTCCTGCCGACAACCCGAGAAGCGCATCCTCCAGCAGTGGGATCATATCCACTTGTCCGACCAGGAAGTAAAAGGGATGTTCATCATCTCGCTTTTGGAATAACTTTTCTGAACCGTCGGGGGTATTTCCCATGATTTCCATGGCAATAGCGGCAACGGTTCCAGGACCAATTTTCATCGTTTCAATTTGTTTGGGTAAAAAGTAATAGAGCGTAGTTTAGGCGTGTAACGCCCGGTTGGCCGTTGCCGCCAGACATGCTTCTTTGAACACTTCGGTATAGGTTGGGTGGGCATGACTCATGCGGGCAATGTCCTCCGCACTCGCCCTAAATTCCATGGCCACCACTGCCTCTGCGATCATATCGGCCACGCGCGGACCAATCATATGTACTCCGAGAATTTCGTCGGTCTCTTTGTGCGCATAAACCCGAACCAAACCATCGGTGTCCATGGAGGCCCGTGCTCTTCCACTCGCCTTGAAGGCAAATTGTCCTGTTTTAAAGGGCACATCTCGGCCCTTCAGTTCTTGGTCGGTGTATCCAACCGATGCCACCTCAGGCCAGGTATACACCACATTGGGAATGAGGTGGTAGTGGATGTGTGGTTTTTGTCCGGCCAAGACTTCAGCCACAAACACACCCTCTTCTTCTGCTTTATGGGCCAACATCGTGCCTCTAACAACATCACCGATGGCGTAGATATGGCTTTGCGCTGTTTGGAGTTGATCATTCACCGGAATCCTACCGCGCTGGTCGACCGCAATTCCCGCCTTTTCCAAGTTTAAGCCATCGGTATAGGGACGCCTGCCCGTACAAACCAGCGTATAGTCTGCCTCAACTACAGATGAACTTCCATCACTGAGTCGATTAAAATCTACATGTGTCTTACGGCCCTTGGTGGTGACCGATGTTACTTGATGGGCCAGGTGGAACTCCATCCCCAAGGGAATCAAGACTTTTTGCAGTTCGCGGCTCATTGATTCGTCCATACCCGGAATCAGTCGGTCTGCATACTCGATGACTGTAATTTTGGTGCCTAAACGGGCATATACCGAACCCATTTCCATGCCAATAACCCCACCCCCGATGACCACCATACTTTTGGGGATCTCCCTGAGCGATAAGGCCTCTGTGGAGGTGATGATCCTTTTTTTATCGATCTGTATGCCCGGGGGCGCCGCGGGCTTCGAGCCAGTGGCAATAATGATGTGCCGTGCTTCGATTTGATGCGATTCTCCTTTTTCGTTATGTACAGCTAGGGTGTGTGCATCAAGAAATGATGCGTGCCCGTGAACCACCTGAATCTTGTTTTTTTTCATCAGGAATTTAATCCCCTCAACATTCTGGCGAACGACATCTGACTTACGGTCCATCATCACCCCAAAATCGACAGCAACGTTCCCACATATTATTCCATGAGCAGAGAAACGATGACGGGCGTTGTGGACGTGTTCTGATGAATCAAGTAAGGCTTTCGATGGGATACAGCCCACATTCAAGCAGGT
>CAIVQI010000029.1 GCA_903908015.1 uncultured Bacteroidota bacterium | reverse complement strand
GCTGGAACTGGGCAGGAGAACGGCTTGATCGGTGTAAAACTGAACATTAGGCAAGGCAACCATCAAATAGGATTCTTCCTTGGTGGAATCAATGAATGCAATGGTGTCTCGCTGAATGATTTTCAGTGTGTCTTTGATTTCTTTTACCACCTCCACATATACCGTATCCGGCGGTGTGGTGGTTGAATTTTCATTCTGCTGATCTGCACAATTTCCCAGCAGTACACACCATATAAACCAAAGTGCCAGCAATAGCGCCAGTAACAGACTGAGTAGGCCGCAACCCAATTGCCATAGACTGCTCGAACAACCCATACACCCCGAGGTTGATGGCCAGCAGGCCTGACCTGCCCCCGAAGCGGGACCATTAATCAGGGACGGTAATGCGCCTGCACCCCCAGGGGCACAGCCCTTTTTACCTGTATTGCCAATTCCTAATGATGGGTCCTTTCCAAATTTATGGGTGTCACAAAACAATGGCTGATCATCGCGCAAAATTTTGGGACAAGTGGTCAGATTGTTGGGGTTCACAAACGCACAGACCCGCTCCTCAGGCAATGAAGGGTCAAGAATGCGAATGATAGCCGATCCTTTCATTCGACCATGAAGGCCCTTGTAGCCCGCAGCCTTGAATGAATCCTGCTCGAGCCCCCGAGCCGCGGGAGTGTCCACGAAATTCTGTCCCGCCAATTCCTGCCAGGTCACAGGTATCCAGGAGCCATCTGAATTGACGCTACTCAATGCATGTTTGTCGTCCTGAAGAAACCAAATGCCAAAGGCCATTCTTTTGATGAAATCATCCCCCTCCTCAAACTCAACGGGTGTTGGCTCTTTATGAAAAATCCAGCTCTGTGCATCCAAATCACTCTCCAAATTCGGGTGGGTTGAAGATGCACTCAGCGAAACCGCAGCGACCTTCTTCGATCCCGTAAATCGAAAGCGCGGCTGCAATTCAATTTCATTGGGTCTTTCAAATGACCCTAAAGCCCTATCACCCGGCCTGGCATGAAACTGGCATTCCAGTATTCCCCGAAGGTATATATATGGATGTTCCTGGTTCATACCTTTAGCCCAGCACGTTGATTGGCACCTCGGTTTTTTTCAAATATGGGACAGAATATTTCGTATTGAATGGCTCATCGGCCCAAATGCTGCCTGCAGCAACGGCATCCGTGTTTCCATACCTCATTCCAACAATTCGCTTCACCTCTTTTATTGTTGATTGATGTTCTGCCACAATAATCATTCTGAAATTGGTTGCGCTGTCTGAAAAATAACGAAAAGAGGCGCCTGTTTTAAGATACATAAGCAACACCAAGGGAAAGAAAAATAAAACAAAAAACAGCAATATGATGAACATGCTTGTTGGCTTTTGAAGTACAAATTCGATCAGATGAAGCATAAAGTGCCGGTGCTCCCATCGCTGCGTCAACATATTCTTATGCTGTTTGAATTCATCGTTATACTTTTTCTCCTTATTACGGAGGCGCGCTTCCTGTTCGGCCAATTGCCGCGCAATCTGTTGAAAATAGACATCACCGGGGGTGAAACCGGCCGATTGTAGGCTGTCCAGTTTGGTTTTATACTCCTGCAGTAGCAATATTTCGGGTTTTAGGGAACGGGTAATATACGCTTGCTCTGTTTTTTCCCATTCCGAAAGATGTTGTTGTCGCCATGCTTTGTTAAGCGTGTTCGCCTCGTCGTACACG
>CAIVQI010000028.1 GCA_903908015.1 uncultured Bacteroidota bacterium | reverse complement strand
TTTGTTGATGTAATAGTGGTCGTCGGTGATGGTATTGCCGTCATGGTTCACAAACCAACTGCCGTACCCCAGGCGCTGGGCATTCCCCCAAACCCGGTCGACCACATGTGGGGCATAGGCAAGCGATGTTCCTTCCCGGAAAAAGCGCGCCTCCTTGCCGCCCACCATATCGAGCAAGATCCCATATTCGGGCCGGTAGCCAGGCACATGGGGGGAGCGTGACCAATATTGGGAGCCGAGGCAATAGCTGTTTTCAGCCGAGGATACTCCATAGTCCTCCAGATCGAAGAGTACGATATCGACCCCGCACGGGGGCGGGTTTTGGGATAAGTTTCGGGCCACTTCCAGGAGTACGGCTGCTCCGGAAGCCCCATCGTTGGCGCCTAGAATGGCGTCATCCGGGCGGTTGAGGTCCATTTCCGCGCGTGGACGGCTGTCCCAATGCGCGCAGAGCAGGATGCGTTTCTGGGCGTCGGGGTTAAAGCTTGCGATGATGTTCTGTAGGGTAAATCGTTTGCCGTCGTGGGTGGTGATGGGGGGTTGTTGTCGGCGCACATGGGGCGTGAAACGCCGGAGTTCTGTTTCTAAAAATGAGGCACACCGGCTATGGGCGTCAGTTCCCGGTGCCCTAGGCCCCATGTCGACCTGCATCTTCAGCCAGAAGTATGCGCTATCGGAAGAAAAGGGAGGCGGTTGCACGACGGGTTTGTTTGTTTTGGTTGGCGACGAGGCCTCAGGGGTGTTGGTGGGTTCGGGCGAGGTACAACGGGCCATCATCAGCATACACAAGAGCATGACCGGAAAAATGCCTGTGGGGGAACGCACCGACTGCACCCAAAAGTTGGTAAAACGATGGGTTTTGAAGGGTTGTGGATGAATTAATTTAGACTCCATTCGCTTTTGTCTTTGCCGTCCTTGATTTGGATGCCGAGCGATTCGAGTCGCTTACGAATCTCATCGCTGCTGGCGAAATCACGCCGTTCCTTCGCCTGCTGCCTGATGTCAAGCAACAAATCCATCACCCCCTTGAGGTGTGTTCCCGTTTCTTGTTCTGTAGCCATCAGGCCCAGCACACCAGTCACCAAACTGTGAACCTCTTGCTGAAGGCGCCTAAGGGAAGAAGCCGATAAACGGGCTTTGCCTTCATGCATACGGTGGATTTGGGGCAGGAATTCATAAACCCGTGCGATCAGAATGGGGGTATTCAGGTCGTCGTTGAGGGCTTCATAGAGGGATAAAACAAAGGAATCGACCTCAAAATCATCAGCTGAAGCCTCTGATTGTAGTTGCATGAGAATGCCAATCCCATCCATGAAGCGTTTGAAGCCTTTTTCTGCTGCTTGAAGGGCTTCAGAACTGAAGTCGAGGGTCGACCGATAATGGGCCTGAAGCACGAAAAACCGGATCACCATGGGGTCGAAAGCCTGACTCAAACGGGGGTGATTGCCATCGAACAGTTCGTTTAGGGTGATGAAGTTGCCGAGCGACTTTCCCATTTTTTGTCCGTCGATGGTCACCATATTGTTGTGCATCCACCAGCGTGCAGGCACTTGACCACAACACGCCTGCGACTGGGCAATTTCACTTTCGTGGTGTGGGAACAGCAGATCCATGCCTCCGCCGTGTATGTCGAAGGGCTCGCCCAGGTATTTTCGGCTCATGGCCGAACATTCGATGTGCCATCCCGGGAAGCCTTCGCTCCAGGGCGACGACCAGCGCATGATGTGGGTGGGTTGCGCTTTTTTCCACAGTGCAAAGTCGGCTGGGTTTCGTTTTTCGGATTGTCCCTCTAAAGCACGACGTTCGTTGCCCGCTCCAGCGAGGAGCTCGTCGGCCACCCGACCAGACAGTTGTCCGTACGGATAGCGTGCCGCATAGGCCGTCACATCGAAATAGACGGAGCCAGCCGATTCGTAAGCAAAGCCCAGCTTCATGAGCTCCTCAATCATGTGAAGTTGTTCGGGTATGTGCCCGCTGGCCCTCGGCTCGATGTCGGGGGGCAGAATATTGAGTGCCTGCATCGACGCATGGAACGAACGGGTGTAGCGTTCGGCCACCTCCATGGGTTCGGTTTGTTCGAGGCGGGCTTTGCGCGCGATTTTGTCCTCTCCCTCATCTGCATCGTGCTCGAGATGGCCCACGTCGGTGATGTTGCGAACGTAGCGAACCCGGTAGCCTTGGTGGCGTAGGTAGCGCACAAGGACGTCAAAGGTGAGGTACGGGCGCGCGTGACCGAGATGTGCTTCGCCATAAACCGTGGGTCCACACACGTATAGCCCAACCAATGGTGGCTGCTGGGGTTCGAAACGCTCCTTTTTGCGGCTGAGGGTGTTATGGAGGAATAGGGGTTGGGGGTTCATGGGATTTAAAATCGGGTCGGGTATAACGAAATGTAGAATTTTAAAGGGAGGGGGAAGTTCAAAACGGAATTGGGGCGCCTTCGCGGCTTGTCCAACCCACAAAAATAGTAGGTTTTGGGTCGTTTCAGTGCAAGCGTGCGCTGCAGACCACCGGAAAATGGTCGCTATACCTTTGGCGGATTACCCGATGCTGGTTCACTTTAATCGTTGGGTCCACAAACATATGATCGATGCGGAAGGAAGGGAAGCCCCCGGCGTAGGTAGTCCCCATGAATTGACCGCCTTTCATGTAGGTGTCTTGAAGATGAGCACGCGCTTGCCAGTAGGCGTAAGATGCCGGCAAGTCGTTGAGGTCGCCGCACAGCACCACGGGGTGCGGACTCTCGCGGACAAGTCGACCGATATGTTCGGCCTGCCTCGACCGTAAGCGTGCGGCGTGACGGATTTTCGCCAAAACAGTTCGTACGCTACCGGTTTGTTCCGCTTTGGGGTCCTGACTAAACGCCTCTATTTTGTCGAGTTCCGATTTTTCAATCAAATTGCTCTGCAGGTGAAAATTAATGACGCGCACGGTATCGTGTCCGATGTTCAGGTCGGCGAGCTGGCAACTGTTGATGTTGATGGAACCTGGAAATGGAACAAATCGCCGAAGAACGATGGGGTGTCGGCTAAAAATAGCCATTCCACTGCGGCTGTCTCCTCCCCCGCCCCCAATGCGTTGGAAATAGCCCTGGAGCATCCCACACTCACGAAACAGGCGATCGGTAACCCCACCCCGTCCGCGGTCGCTGCTCTGGTATTCCTGAAGGCATAGGATATCGGGTTGCTCGGCTGCGATGAGTTGCACTACCCCCTCGGTGCAATCGCCTGCATCGATGCCTATACGCTCGGCTTCTCTGAAGTGACCCACATTATAACTCATGATAACCAAATCATCCTGGTCTTTGCGCCATCCCGGTTCTTGCCATTGGGTGCGGTGCAGTGGCCAGCCAGCGAGCACAACAGCCAATGAAATCAGCGCATATATTTTATGTCGGCCCAACGCCCACCACAGAATAAATGCGCTGTGCAGGACCAGAAAGGGCAAAATGAGGTAGGGATAAAAGATGAGGGGCCAGGCGCGGTCGGGTGGGATCCAGGCTACGGCCAATAGGGGGAGGGTGGCCACCACAACGCCTACATTGATGAGCAGCAGGAAGCGCCGCAGCAAGGTGAGCAACCCATTCCATGCGGCACGCGCCCGTTGAAGGCTGTTGTGGGATAGGTTATTGTCGGCTGGCACGAAACAGGATTTCTTTTTCGTGGGTATTGAGGCTGTCGTAGCCCTTTTTGGAGATTTTGTCGAGCACGGCATCAATATCCTGCTGCGATACCCGATTCGGTCCCACAGTGGTGCTCGTTCCTCCGCTGCGATCGGCGGCCATAGGGGTCAGGGTTGATTTGGACGTCACCACCCTGAGGGGCCCCTGTTTTGTTCGGCCAGAAGAGCGCCCGACGCCATGGGATTGCCCTTTGATCCTGGCCATAATGCCCGGCCAGGCATCAAAAAACTGCTCCACCCAAAGACCCAGGTTTTGACCTTGTTGCAGTCTTTTAATGTATATATAACCGAAGAGTGCCCCCCCTAAGTGGGCGAAATGTCCACCCGCATTGGGTCCAGCCATATTCAAAAGGTCCATCAACACCATGGCCAGCGCGAGGTAGCGCAGGCGCACATTTCCTAAGAGAAACAGCCGGATCGGGTAGTCCGGACTTAAAGTCGCTGCGCCCACCACCACCGCGAGCACCGAGGCGGAGGCGCCTACGGCGAAGTGCCCGCTAAGGCCTTCAAATAGGGGAAAGACATTAAAAGCCAGAATAAAAACCAAAGCTCCGGCCAGGCCACCCGTGATGTAGAGTGCCAAAAGGCGGCGGGCGCCGAGCAGCGATTGCAGGATATTGCCAATGCCATAGAGCCACATCATATTGAACAACAGGTGAAAAAAACCCGAATGAATGAACATATAGGTGATGGGCGACCACGGGCGTTGGAGCAAGGTAGAAAACGACGCTGGTACGCCCAAGGCCCGGGAGAGGCTATCGTACCATCCAGTATGTAGTTTGAACAGCATCAACACCACCACCGCGATGTTCATCACCAAAAAGACGCCCACGTTGATCAAAATCAACTGGTTTAGGCGGTTTTCACTCCGCCTAAAGGTGTCTTTGAGTTCGTCGAACATGGATGTCTGGGGCATAATATCAATAAAACTGGGAACGGTCGCGGCGGTATACCCAATGCACCATCACCAAGCCCATGAGCATGCCTCCTAAATGGGCGAAGTGGGCCACCTGATCATTCGCATCGAACTGCAACGCGGCGCTGAGTTCAAATAAAAAGTAGATGAGTGCAAGGTATTTCGCTTTAACGGGAATAAACAGAAAAAGGTATAGACTGCTGTTGGGAAATAAATAGGCAAAAGCCATCCATACACCCGCCACGGCACCACTTGCCCCGATGATGTTGTGCTGGCTGCGAACAGACTCCATTTGTCGCAGTACATCGAGCGCCCAATCGTTATTGCCCTCGGCTTGGGCATTGTTGAGTTGAACCTGAAGGCTTTGCAGGGCCGGGGCGATATCCACTACATACACCATCAGGTAGTGAAGAAAAGCCGCGCCCAATCCGGTAATCAAATAGAATTGAAGGAACCTTTTTTCGCCCCAAACCTGTTCGAACACGCTGCCAAACATCCAAAAGGAGAACATGTTGAACAATAAATGCCCAAAGCCGCCGTGCATGAAGAGGTGGGTGACGGGTTGCCACCAACGAAAGGCGTCGGATGCGGGGTATCGAAGGCCGAACCATTCGATGAGGTCGATACCATATTGGGTGCCCAGCGCCATCGTCCCCAAAAAAAACAAGCCATTGATGATGATGATGTTTTTGGTGATCGTGGGCAGAATATCGAAACGGCGCGGCTGGAACTGTTGACTCATAGGTGTGGGTTTACAATCATTTTAAACAGGGCCTCCGAGGCGCTGCATGATTTCGGGGATCGTGATGGTGAGCAGGACAGGCCGGCCTTCAGGGCTATAATAAGGGTTTTCGCAGGCAAAGAGTTCATCTACCAGTTGACGCATTTGACTGGGTGATAGGGTCTTTCCAGCCCTTATGTGGCTTTTTTTGGCCATGACCCGCGATAGTTGCTCGCGTATTGAGGCCAAAGCATCGCCCGTGGAGGGGTACTCGTCGCGCAGCATGTCGTGTAACAGTAGCTCGGGCTCGGGCAGATCGATGTCTGCGGGCAGTCCCGTGATACGAATGTCAAGGGGGTTATCGCCCGCCGTCCAATCGAATCCTGCCGACCGTAGAATGGGTTCGAGCCTACCAAGGGCCAGGGCTTCATCGGCCCTCAACTGAAGGGTGGTGGGGAATATGCACTGCTGACTAGCCCCAGTGCCGGTGGTGAGCCGCGCCCGGCATCGATCGAACAGAATACGGTAGTGGGCCGCTTCTTGGTCCACCACCAGCAATCCGCTGCGAAGGGTACCCACAATATAGCGTTGGTGGAGTTGAAACAACCCGGCTTCGCTTGGGGCTCCTTCCGCCCATCCATTTTTGCCTATGTCCGAAAAATCCTGTTCTTGATTTTGGGGAGGGAGTTTCACCTCCATCAACTTGCGCCAAGAATCGTCGACCGGGCCTGGGCTTCGGCGATCCGCATCGAATGGGTTATAAGCCGGATTGAAAGGCGATCGTAAATTTCCGTTTCCAGCCCCTGTTCCAGCCCCTGTTCCAGCCCCTGTTCCAGCCCCTGGTCCAGCCCATGATCCCATGCCTGGTCCTGCACCAGGGGTCAATCCCGATCCCAGGGAGTTATTTGATCCCGCGACCGATCCTGGTCTTGCGCCTGATGGATGCATGTGCTCACCCCCCCCTGAGGCCCAGGATAAACCCGGCTCCATGCTGAAGTCGAGCGCCGGAGCTACCTGATACTGATTAAGGGCGCGGCGAACGGCCGACATCAATATCGCATAATGGGTTTTTTCGTCGTCGAATTTCACCTCTGTTTTGGCGGGATGAACGTTCACATCTACCCGTTTGGGGTCGACCGTGAGGAATATCAGGTAGGCAGGTTGACTGCCTTCAGGCAGCAGTTCGTGGTAGCCCGTGGCGACCGCGTGGTGGAGATAGGGATGGCGAATATACCGACCGTTGAGAAAGAAATACTGATGTCCCCGCGACTTTCGGGCAATGTTCGGTTTGCCGATGAAGCCACTGATCGACAGAATGGGGGTGGTTTCCTCCACAGGAACCATGCCGTTGGCCATGGATTCGCCAAAAAAGCTGGTGATGCGTTGTTTGAGGTTACCGGGCCGCGTAAGGTAGAGGTCTGTTCCTTGGTGCGATAGCCGGAACTGCAGGTCGGGGCGCGCCAAAGCCATGTGTTGGAAAGTATCGATCAGGTTTCGCAGTTCAGTTTCGTCGCTCTTGAGGAAATTTCGTCGGGCGGGCACGTTGAAAAAGAGGTTTTTGACCTGGATGCTCGTGCCCACCGAGGAGGGCGCCGGTTCCTGTTGTCGTATTTGTCCACCTTCAATACGAACGAGTGTGCCGAGTTCATCTGCCGATCGGCGGGTGCGTAGTTCAACTTGTGCCACCGCAGCAGTGGCGGCCAATGCTTCTCCCCGAAAACCATAGCTGCGTAATGCGAAAAGGTCGTCGAGCGAGCGAATTTTTGATGTAGCGTGCCGTTCAAAGCAGAGCCGCGCATCTTCAGGCCCCATGCCCTGGCCGTTATCGATCACCTGGATCAGTGTTTTACCCGAATCGCGCAGGTGAACCTGGATTTCGGTGGCGCCGGCATCTATGGAGTTTTCGATGAGTTCCTTGAGCACCGAAGCCGGCCGTTGCACCACCTCTCCTGCAGCAATCTGGTTGGCCAAGGCCTCAGGCAATCGTTCGATTATGGCACTCATGCGGGTCGGTGGTGTTCAGAATCTCCGGATGCGGACGTTATTTTGTTTGCTGCCCGGCGGAAGGTCCACCACAACAGCGGCACGAAAACAGGGAGCAGGTACATCAGTTTTTTCAGTTCACCAAACAGCAGCAGCACCAAGGAGAACATGATGAAGATGATGAACAGTAGTCGACGGTTCGACTGCTGCGCTTCTTGTTGGGCGAGTTGTCTCCGAAAGCGAAGCGCGGCCCGATGTTGTTGATGTTCTTGTTCAACCTTTCCACTGGCCTCGGTCGACGCGTCATTTTCACCCACATCCCTGGAAGCAGCAGCACGGGCAAGATGAGTTTTGCCTAGGCCGGGGCGTGAGCTTGGAGCGTCAGCCTCTGGTTGGTAGTACAGCGGACGGTAGGTGAACTGTCTGTTTTTTGATGTACGGAAAAAAGAAAAAATCACCCCCAAAAATACGCAGTCTTGTTGGCAATAAACAGGAGTTTGGGTTGTTTGCTCCGTATATTTGATGCATGTTCAGATTGTATTGTTTGTCATTGTTGTTGCTGGCGGCCTCCCCAATGATTAGGGCGCAAGAACAGCTGCCCAATGAGCGTAAGGCGGTGCAGTTGTCCGGACTCACCCTATCAGATGATAGTCTTGACGTAATTCCTTACGTAACGGTACTCGTGAAGAACCGATATAAAGGGACCATCTCCGATGGCCGAGGTTTTTTTTCGTTGGTGGCACTTGAGGGCGATTCGATCTTGTTCACCTCAGTAGGTTTTCGTGCTTACCCCCTACTGGTGACGGCGGCCATGGTGAAAGACCCTCTTTATTCGGTGCTGATCCCTATGGAACGCGACACCATGAGGCTTCCCGAAGCGATTATCTACCCCTGGCCAACGCGCGAAGCGTTCCGACAAGAGTTTATGGCCCTTCAGCTCAAAGACGATGCCCAAACCATTGCAGCGCGAAACCTTGAAGCTGACCTGATGCGTCAATTGGCAGGTGCCATGAATATGGATGCCTCAGAGAACCAAAAGCTCTATATGCAACGGGTTATTGCGCAAACCTACTATTCGGGTGGACAACAAGCATTTTTTCCATCGGGCCCTGGCATGAATGGTGTACCCATACCCAATTCGCTGATGAACCCCCTCGCGTGGGCCGAATTCATCAAAGCCATCCGCAGAGGCGATTTCAAGAGAAAAGACTAAAAATTACGATTTCAGGATCTTATGGGTATGCAGGCCAATGGGCGATAGAATCTGGAGGATGTAGCACCCAGGCGCCAGATAGGAGAAATCTTGTTGCGCCAAAGCCTTGCCCGACCAGAGGGTTCGTCCACCTACATCGCTTAGGCGATAGACCGAGCCCTCATGAGTGTTTTTCACCTCGATGGTGCTGTTGAACGGATTGGGATACACCAGGGGCCTTTGAAGGTTTTGGCCCATTTCATTCACATGGGCAGCACAAGCAATGGAGCGACTCTGCCGAAAACTGACGCCCGAAATCGCCGTTAATGAGTCCTGGAAGCGATCACCTGCTGCGCAGTCGTTTTTGAGGAAGCGGGCGAGCCAGGCCGAAAGAAATAGGGAGACGGTCGACTGCTGTTGGGCGCGGGTGATGGTGGGTGTGGGTGTACAGGTCGACTCACCGAAGCTGCAATTGAGGTTGTTGTTGGCAAAAAAGCAGTGTCCTCCCCCAGTGATGTTGATTTGCGTTTTGAAGTTGGCGGAAGTGGCGTTGTACATGAGGTCCTGGTGCTGTGACGGCGGTGTCACACAATCATTGGAGCCACTGAATAAGAGGGTGGGCACGGTCACCTGTGGTGCGGCTGCAATCGAAGAAGGGGTGGTGTTGGCCGCGGCGAAAGTGACCATAGCCGTGATGTTGCTGTTGCCCGCCGCACCCAGAAAGGAGGAACCACCACCCATAGAGTGACCCATGATGGCTGATGTGGTTCCGACATGGGATGCAGGTACCCCTGGAGCGGCCCCACCCGACTGAATGGCGGTCACCAAAAAGGCCAAATCAGCGCCGAAGTCGGCATGAACAGGTGAAAAGCCACCCTCTGTAGTCGGAAAAACCACAATATAGCCCTGAGGAACAAGGTCGGACCAAACGTTTTGGTAGGCACTCCATACCATCACAAAGCCATGCCCATATACAATGAGGGGGTACACCCCAGCCAGAATCGGTGCGTTCGGTCCGGCGCTGCTGGCTGGATAATACACTTCTGCCGTCACCTGTCGGTTTGCCCGCGCAGGGTCGCCCAACACGATTGAAGTTTGTCCAATATTTTGGGCACCTAGTGGGCTCATGCCCACGAAAAAAGCCCCCAATGTCAGTAAAAACAACAGGCAGGTTGGACGAATTGACATAGTTTACAAGTATAAACCTGCAAATTTAACAACCTGCATCAACTTTGGGGCATCACAGCCAGCGCACGAGGTTGAACTCGTTGCGGTAGGCCATCAGCGGATGCCGCGGCGTAAGGCGGAAACCGTAGTCGAACACCCCGCTGCGTTTCATTTGTACGTGCACATCATAAAGCACACGACTGCCGTCGCGCTTCGTTGGAGCAATTTCCACGCGGTCAACCACCACCCGATGCTCGTCGTTATCGCCCTGTTTTTCACTCACCACCAACTCAAGACAAAGATCATCCGGATTGAGTTGGTGCAAATCGAGGGTCAGCTTTCCGGTGAAGGGCTCACCCAACTGCAGCGAGTGGTTGAACGTATCGAAGGTCTCCAAGTGCAGCACCTCGATCTGGTCCCAGTTAAAATACATCCGCGCCTTCCAATCCGATAGCTGTCTGGCTGCCTGATAACCGTCTTTGCGGAATAGGCGACTGCGGTCAAACAGCTTACCGTAGAATTTGTGGTGGTAGTCATCAAGCATCCTTTTCATGGTGAACTGAGGGGCCACCACAGAAATGGTGCTCTTGATTCTGTTGAGCCATGCTGGGGGAAGTCCTTCGTCGTTCCGCTCGAAATAATCGGGGATAACCTGGGTTTCGAGGATGTTGTAGAGGGTTTCGGCATCGAGTTCGTTTTGAAACTCGGGTTCGGAATAGGTCGCTTCCTCCGGCAAGGCATATCCGGCCTCGGGGGTATAGCCTTCAGCCCACCAACCATCAAGTACGCTGAGGTTGAGGACACCATTCATTACTGCCTTCATTCCAGATGTTCCTGAGGCCTCCAAGGGCCTTGTGGGCGTATTCAGCCAGAGGTCGACTCCCTGAACAAGACGCCGGGCGAGCGACATATCATAGTTTTCCAGAAAGAAAATTTTACCCACAAACTCTGGTTGGCGTGCCATTTCCACGATTCGCCGGATGAGCTCCTGCCCGCCTTTGTCTGCGGGGTGGGCCTTGCCTGCGAAGAGGAACTGAACGGGGCGATCGGGGTCATTGACCAGTCTGCTGAGCCGCTCGGGATTGGAAAACAGCAAAGCAGCACGCTTGTAGGTAGCGAACCGACGGGCGAAACCAATGAGAAGGGCGTCCTCACGAAGGGCTTCACTCGCCTTGAGCATGCGGGTCGGACTTTCCTGGCGCAGGGTGAGGTCGCGCTTCATTTTTCGGGTGATGGAACCGATGAGGCGGTTCTTCAAAACCAGACGGGTATCCCAAAGGGCGCGGTCGGGTACCGAGGCAATTTTTTTCCAATGCTCCGGATTCGATTGATCCGAAAGGAATTTTTTGCCGAACGTTTTCTCGTAAAGTTTCAGGAAAGGGATGGCTGTCCAAGTCCCGTAGTGCACGCCGTTGGTCACATAATCCACATGCAACTCATCTTCTTGGAAGCCAGGCCAAAGGGGTTGCAGCATTTCGCGCGATACGCGTCCGTGTATGCGGCTCACGCCGTTTACCTCCTGACTCAAATGGGCGGCGAGGTGACTCATCGAAAAGAGCTCTTCGTGGCGGTGCTCGTCGGTCCGGCCCAGGCCGAGGAATTTATCCCAACTGATCTGAAAGATCTCGGAGTAATTATAAAGGTATCCTTTCAGCAAATCTTGGTGGAAGGCATCATGGCCTGCGGGTACGGGCGTGTGGGTGGTGAACAAGGAGGAGGCGCGTACTACCTCGATCGACTGATGATAACTGAGGCCGTCCTCTTGAATGAGTTTTTTGATGCGCTCCAGCCCCGTAAACGCTGCATGGCCTTCATTCAGGTGGAAAATATCGGGGGATATCTTGAGTGCATCTAGTGCTTTTACGCCTCCTATACCGAGAAGCATTTCTTGCTTGACCCGGTTTTCGGTGTCGCCACCGTAGAGCTGGTGACTAATACTCCGGTCTTCTTCGCTGTTTTCTTCTAAATCGGTGTCGAGCAGGTAGAGGGGAACGCGCCCCACCTGAATCACCCAAAGTCGCGCGTGGAGCGGCCGACCAGGGAAAGGTACTGTGACGCGCAACCATTCACCAGCCTCGTTGTAGACCGGTCTCACTGGCAGGTAGCTGAATTTTTGGGGTTTGTAGTTGGCCAGCTGTTCGCCTGAGGGCGATACCGACTGCTTGAAATAACCAAATCGGTATAATAAGCCCACAGCCACCAGGTCATTGTGGTTGTCGCTCGCCTCTTTCAGGTAGTCACCCGCCAATACGCCTAGTCCACCCGAATAGAGCTTGATCACCGAGTGCAATCCGTATTCCATGCAGAAATAGGCAATTCTCGGTTGATTTTTCGGCATCCTTTGGTCGACATACGCCCTGAAGGCCGAGTAAACCTCATTCATCCGCTTCATAAACCCACTGTCATCGGCTAGGGCTTTGCACTGCTGCATGCTCAGACTTCCGAGCAGCGAAATGGGGTTGTGCTGGTAGCGCGACCATTGTGCTGGGTCGATCGATTCGAATAGTTCGATGGCAGAATAGTTCCATGACCACCATAGATTTTGAGCCATTTCTTGCAATGGCTTCAGGGCAGCGGGCACCTCGGAGCGCACAAGAATTCTCTTCCAGTTTGGATCGTTGTGTTTGGATTGCATACTTAAAACGGATATAAATTGCGTCCCAAAAATATAAAAAAAATAATTGATTTTAGGATTAAGGATTTTGCATTCCTCTGTTGAAACATGGGCGGCAGCGGGGTTCGTAGCTTTCCTTCTCCCCAAGCATCAATTGGTTGTTGTCGGGCACAATGCGGTAGGAATGACTGGCAGGGCCGCCACACACCATACATACTGGATGCAATTTGGTGACTTGCTCCGCCACGGCCATGAGTGCGGGCATAGGACCAAACGGCACACCGAGGTAGTCCATGTCGAGTCCGGCCACCACCACCCTGATGCCACGGGCCGATAATTCCCGCGCCACATCCACGATTCCATCATCAAAAAACTGTGCCTCGTCGATGCCCACCACGTCGATGCCTTTAATCCCAATGTCCGACACCTTCTCCAGCACATCCTTGGAATGGCCCACTGGCTGCGCCTCAATCCGACTCTGGTCGTGCGACACAATATCGGCGCTGTGGTAGCGGGTATCCACCATGGGTTTGAACAGGCTGATGTTGCGTCGCGCTATTCGGGCTCTTTTCAGTCTTCTGATTAATTCTTCTGTTTTGCCTGAAAACATGGCGCCACAAATCACTTCAATTGACCCATTTTCGGCATGTGCGTGTCGGTTACCCGTCATTTTATTCTGTGTTTTTCCGGGTCGATTTTTCCTCTTCCTGGGTCGCACAATATTAAACGCTACTGCGTTATTTTGTGCATGAAACAGCCACAACCTTCCCCTGAATTTTCGTGGGACGCTTCCTTGCGTCAGGCTTTATCGGCCTTGCGTGATTGCCTTGAGGAAGCACACCAAAACAATGAGCCCCTCGAGCTCCTCGACCGCGATGTTTTGCTCGATGATTTGCGTGCCTGCTACCGAATCATCTCCGCCTGGCCCACCAAACATGCCTCCCCCGCACTTCCTGGCTTGGCGTTGCCTTCCGCCGTGCCCACCGCAGCGCTGCCAGTGGCTGAAGTGCCTGCTTCGGATGTAACCGATGCTGACCAGCCGGAAGCCGAAATGCCTGCTTCGGATGTAACCGATGCTGAACAGTCGGCAGCCGAAATGTCTGCCTCGGATGTAACCGATGCTGATTTGCTGGAGGCCGAAATGCCTGCTTCGGATGTAACCGATGCTGATTTGCTGGAGGCCGAAATGCCTGCTTCGGATGTAACCGATGCTGATTTGCTGGAGGCCGAAATGCCTGCTTCGGATTCAAGAGTCGGGGATGATGCGGAGAAGGATCATGACAAAAATGAGTTGGAACCGTCGGTTGAGGTTGACTTGCCCGCCACGGATGAGGGGCATAAAGAAGGGGCTGATGAAAATATGTTTGGTCATGCTGCAGCACAGATTGAGTGGATCGTTGGTGATCCGCCCCGAGAGGAAGATCGAGAGGAAGATCGAGAGGAAGATCGAGAAAAAGATCGAGAGGAAGATGAATTGGATGGTGCGAATCAGGTGGTTGGTGAGAATGAAGTAGATGGTGAATATCCAGAAGTGGGAGGCGGACGATTGTCGGTCGACGATCAAATAATTGATGAACCGTCGGCGGATGAACCGTCGGCGCATGATAGATCCGCTTCAGCAGAGCGCACGCAACGC
>CAIVQI010000027.1 GCA_903908015.1 uncultured Bacteroidota bacterium | reverse complement strand
CACACACTGGGTGAGGTTTTGATTGAAGGGGATCTGGGGCTCCTGACATGGCAGTCGGGCCAAAGCACAGAACAGCTGAACACCGAGGATTTGCGCCGCGAAGGTGGGATTACGATGATGCAAGCCCTCGAACAGCTGCCCGGTATCACACAAATGCAGACTGGCATCGGACTCGCCAAACCGGTGATAAGGGGCATGTCGTTTCAACGGGTGGCGGTTACCGATGGCAACATGAGGCAAGAAGGTCAACAATGGGGGGTCGACCACGGACTGGAAGTAGATCCGTTTCAAATTGATGAAGTACGCATTGTGAAGGGCCCATCGGGCTTGCTGTATGGATCAGATGCCATGGTGGGTGTTGTACAGCTGGTGGCCAAACCGATTACCCCCAAAAACACACTCGAAGGCAACATGAGCATGATCGGACGGAGCGTCAATGATCACCTAGGCGGACATCTATCGCTTCAGGGTGTCCTTTCACGAAACTGGAGCTGGTCGGTCCGCGCCACAGGCCACCGATTTTCTGATTATCGCCTACCGGCCGACAGCTTTAGTTACAACCGCTTTCGCATGCCACTTCCGGGCAGGCGCCTCGAGAATACAGCAGGTCGTGAAATGCATGGCGCTTTTGGTCTGATGCATCGTTTTGCACAGGGTACGACCCAAATCAACTATAAACGCTTCGAACAAAACATAGGGTTCTTTCCGGGCGCTATCGGTCGCCCACTCGGGTACAAACTCGATCCAAATGCGAAGCCCACGGATGTCCTGAATCCAAAACAACTGATTGTGCACCACCGACTGGGATGGCATACAAATATGATTGGGGATTTGGGCGATTGGGAGATTGACCTCGGAGGTCAATACAACGACCGCCGCGAATTATCGAATCCGCAGGCACACGGACGGGAGTACCTCGACAGCAACCAGCAGTTGAGTCATGGTATGTGGCTCGGCACGGCCTCATGGAACATCCGATTTCAACCCCATCAGCATGGAAGCAGCCGTTGGTTGGTGGGCAGCAGTGGACAACTGCAACAGAACCAAATTGGGGGCTACGAATTCCTAATTCCTGAGTATAAGTCAGCCCAATACGGCCTTTTTGTGGTGAGAAACTCGAGCCCCGCCCAAAATTGGAAAGTCAGCACGGGCATCAGAACCGACATTTCCAGGCAAATGAGTCGGTCCTATACCGATCGCTTTCAATCGGACAGCGGTATCGTAGAACGACTGCGCGCGCCTGCATTGCAGAGACATTACCTGAGCACCACCGCTTCGGCTGGAATTGGTTGGTCAGACCTGCACGGAAACGCATTCAATGTTCATGTTGGGAACAGTTTCCGTTTGCCTGGACTGCCCGAATTGGCCAGCAATGGCGTTCATCATGGGAGTTTTCGCCACGAACAGGGCGACAGCAGCCTCCGCCCAGAACAAGGCTGGCAACTCGATCTGGGGGGTGAACGCAGAATGGGTCGTTTGACCTGCAAAGGATCGACCTACTTCAATTATTTCTCACGCTATATTTACCTAAGACCCACAGGCCTATTCAGCTTTCTTCCTGAAGGTGGTCAAATCTTTCGATACACCCAGGGACGGGTCGTGCATTGGGGTGGAGAGGCTCAGGTCGACTTCCGATTCGGCCGTTCGAACACCATCACAGTAGTCGGCGAATATGTTTGGATGCAAAACGTGTCGACCGGCGTACCCCTTCCCTGGAGCCCACCCCCAAGCCTATGGATGAGCTGGAACAAATCGATCAGTCGATCTAACGCGCCAGCAAATGCGCCCAAGCGGACATCCACATCATACTTCAATATCGACTGGATTTTGGTGGCCGCGCAAAAACGAACCGACAGAAATGAACTGCCCACACCAGGGTACAACCTAGTGCAAAGTCAGGCAGGCTGGTCGATCCCAGTAGACGACCACCGCACCCTGACCATTCGCCTACAGGCCCAAAACCTGCTCAACAGACCATATTTGAACCACCTCAGTCGGTATCGGCTCATCCAATTGCCCGAACCGGGGCGGAACCTTCAAGTCATTGTGTCGCTCCAATTCTAATATGCCCAATGATGCCAAGCCGCAGAGCCAACCCGCTTATTGTCCGTCCATTTGGAAAAACATAAACGACCATTTATCAGCTTGTTCGTCGATGATCATGGAGGTAGGCTTGCCCGCTCCATGCCCCGCCTTGGTTTCAATGCGGATCAGGACAGGATTGGGGCCTGTATGGCCAGCCTGCAAAGCAGCAGCAAACTTGAAACTATGGGCGGGCACCACTCGGTCGTCGTGGTCGGCCGTCATGATCATAGTGGCTGGATATGATGTCCCCTTTTTCACATTGTGTACGGGTGAATACCCCAGTAGATACCGAAACATATCCGGACCATCATCGGCTTTGCCATAATCATAGGCCCAACCCGCACCGGCAGTAAACACATGGTAACGCAGCATATCGAGGACCCCCACGGCAGGAAAACAAACGCGAAACAGATCCGGCCGTTGGGTCATGCAGGCCCCCACAAGCAGTCCACCATTAGACCCCCCGGCAATGGCTAATTTCTTGCTGCTGGTATATCCCTCTTTGATCAAAAATTCACCCGCGGCGATGAAATCGTCGAAAACATTTTGTTTGCGCATTTGAGTGCCGGCATCGTGCCAGGCATCGCCATATTCACCCCCTCCGCGCAAGTTGGCCACGGCATAGATCCCTCCCTTTTCGAGTAATATAATATTGGACGTACTAAAACTGGGGGTTAGGCTAATGTTGAAGCCCCCATAACCATAGAGCAGGGTTGGGTTCGTTCCGTCGCGCTTGAGTCCCTTTTTATGGGTAATGATCATGGGTACACGCGTACCATCCTTGGAATGATAAAAGACTTGATGGCTTTCATAGAGCGATGGATCAAAATCAACACCACTCTTTTTATACACCTCGCTCTTGCCTTCATTGATCGAATACTGGAAGATGGTTGGCGGGAAAACGTAGGATGTAAAGCTGTAGTAGAGTGTTTTATCGTTACGACGGCCATCGAAACCCGATGCTGTACCAATACTGGGCAGTTCTATCTCGCGGATCTGCTTTCCCTCCAAGTCACATTGAACAACCTGACTAACCGCATCGCGGAGGTATTGACAGAAGAAAAAACCTCCAGCTTGCGAAACACTCAGTGGATATTTGGTTTCAGGAATGATGGTTTCCCAACTGTCGGTGGTTGGGCTCTCCGCACGGGCGCGCACCAGGCGACGGTTGGGTGCATCGAGATTGGTGAGGATGTAGATCCACTCCCCCTCGCTGTGCACCACATCATGTTCATGTTTCATATCGTCGGCGATGACCACCATGGGTTCACCATCGCGGTCAAGTCGCTGAACGTACAGCTCATTGCCATAAGTAGCGTTGGCTGCCGTGACCACCAGAAACTGTTGGTCTTCCGTTACGAATCCACCCACGTAGCGGCAGGGTTGTTGATCTCCCCCGAATACCAATTGATCGGATTTTTGAGGACTCCCCAATTTATGGTAGTAGAGCTTGTGTTGTTGTGTTTTGGCCGAAAGGGCCGATCCTGCGAGAGGCTTATCGTAGCTGGAATAAAAGAAACCCTCATTGCCCTTCCATGACAAACCACTGAATTTAACATCAAATAATGTATCACCCAACAACCTACGCCCTTCAACGTCCATCACGAGAACTTTGCGCCAATCACTTCCTCCTTCGCTGATCTGGTAGGCACACAAGCGGCCATCTTCGGTGAAGTTAATGCCCGCGAGCGATGTCGTTCCATTCGAAGAAAATTGATTGGGGTCGAGGAAGACCTCGGGCTTACCCCCCTCCCGCTGTCGGTAAAGCACAGACTGATTTTGTAGTCCGTCATTTTTATAAAAATAAGTATAGGCTCCCCGTACGAAGGGTGCCGAATATTTTTCGTAGTTCCACAATTTGGTTAGTCGTTCCTTAATGGCGTTGCGGTACGGTATCTGCGCGAGGTAGTTGTTGGTGACTTTATTTTGTCGGCCTACCCAGTCGGCCGTTTCGGCAGATAAGTCATCCTCTAGCCAGCGGTAGGGATCCTCAACCACCACCCCGTGTAGGGTGTCGCGCTGGTTTGACTGACGGGTTTCGGGATAAGGCGGGGTTGCGCCGGAAGGCAATTTTTGTGCCATGATGAGCATAGGCAAGAGGCAGGACAGTAGGAGTGCTGTGGTTTTCATAGGCCGAATCGGGACTCAAAGTAAAACTTAATTCTGTAGTAGCTGCCCTGAACAAAAAAAATGAGTTTTACGGGCGCCTACAGGCGCCCGTAAAACACCAACCCGCCCCACCGCGCAAAACCCATCAAAAGTCAAATGCCAAGGGTCAATCCCGCGCGCAGCGAACCGAAAAACCGAGTCGCTGGTCGTAGTTGCCGCGGAACACAATCGCGAAGTCGTAGAGCAGATAACGAGACCAGGCGTAGCCCGACCCCGCATCCGAAGAACTCCACCAGAGTCCGTAGTTGCCCACATCGTAGAAACCGCCATTATAGTTGCGGAAGCCACCCGGCAGACCGGTGAACCCGCTCGAATTTGTGCCGTTTCCATTGTTGTTCCAGCCTGTTGTGCTTTTTAACGCCGTACCTGCATTGGTGTTCTGCCATCCTGTTGCTGCTGTATCTGCATTCGGGTCAAGGTACTTTACCATCACATTCCACTCTGAATCCGTGGGCACATGCCAACCCGTAGGGCACAAACCGCGCGAGTCGTTCACCGCATACCAATTGTACAACTTGCCGTAGGTCGTGCCGTTGTTCGCATCGTTGTTGTAGTTGCACCAGGCCCCCGTGCTGTTTGTGTTCGTCTGATTCCACTGCGTGTCGTCTGTGATGTTGGGAATGCTGTCCCCATTGCGGTACTTGCTCACCCTCAGGTTGCTCTGCGTCCAGCACTGCGTGCCT
>CAIVQI010000026.1 GCA_903908015.1 uncultured Bacteroidota bacterium | reverse complement strand
CATTACAGAACAGGTTTTTCAGAAGAATATTGGGATAGTTTGAGATATATAAATAACAAACTACAATTTGTAAAAGGACTTTACAGAGAAAGATGGAATGATAGTTTAGGAAATTCATGGGTAAAAAACACATATTCAAAGATGAATAACAAAGTTGTGATTACAAATATTGATAGCTTCATTTCTGAATGAAAAACATGTCCTAGCCCCCTGAATGGTTGGAGAAAAAAACTAAACTATCTTAGGTCTTATGAAAAATTTTGAAAAATGGGAACAAGGAGAAAATTTAGTCCAGATGATCGACTGTCGATTATTCGAGAACCAAAGAGGAGAAAAAGGGGGATGATAATTGACAACAGCACCTACCCAAAAGGCGGGGTTTCTGTTGCAAAGCCAAATTGGTTGTAACAGGAACTTTTGTACTTTAATTCCACTTTTGTGGTGAAACACCCTTCTTTCGGGTAGCTGCAAACCGTATGCAATTCATAAGAGGCTGATTTTGTTCTTTCAATAAAAAGAGGCGGACAGCCGTTGGGGATTTTCCAAAGTAAAAGGAACATGCAGGACATTCTTTAATATATTTGAGGGGAGTAGTTCCCCTCTCTGGTTAAACAGATTCGGAGCGACCCACCCCACCCTACTTTGCAAAAATTCAACACCACACCCACATTATGGATACCATAACCTTATTGCTGATACTACTGGTCGTACTCCTGATGGTGAACATTCTGCTCACCCTAAGGTCGGGTAAGCCAGAGGGAGGTGCCGGGGCCCTGCTCAGCGAAATACGCATGGCGCAAAATACCCAGTCGACCCAGATCCGTGACATCGAGCAAAACCTGAAAGGCGAATTTGTGACCAACCGCAAGGAAAATTCGGACACCGCCCATGGATTGAGAAGCGAACTGGGCGACCGCCTCGACCGGTTCACCAATACATTTGCTGAACAATTGGCAGGCCTCACGCGGGGCAACGATGAGAAATTGGAATCGATTCGCAAGACCACAGAAGAGAAACTGGCGGAAATCCAGCGCGGCAACGAGGGCAACAACCGCGAGGGGCGCAAGGAGATGGCCGATAACCTAGAGTCGTTCAAGCAGGGGATGAATGAGGCATTTAAGGACTATAAAGAGCGGATGCGGGAGTCGTTTTCCGCTTTTGAGGGGAGTCAGCGCCAGCAAAATGAGGCGATGAGTCAGAAAATCGGCGATCTGCGCACCAGCCTCGAGCAATCCGTTTCGAAAATGCAGGAGGGCAACGAACGGAAATTGGAGGAAATGCGCAAAACGGTCGATGAGAAGTTGAATGATACGCTGGAAAAGCGCCTGGGCGAGTCGTTCAAACATGTGAGCGATCGGCTCGAGGCGGTGCATAAAGGTCTGGGTGAGATGCAGAACCTGGCCACGAGCGTGGGCGATTTGAAGAAGGTTATGAGCAATGTGAAATCGCGTGGTGTATTGGGTGAGTACCAATTGCAAAACATCATTGAGGACTTGCTGACCAATGAGCAATACGAAAAGAACGTGAAGACCAAAGTGGGAAGCGGCGCGGTGGTGGAATTTGCGGTCAAAATGCCACACGGGGGTGGGGTTGAAAAAACGCTCTGGCTACCCATCGACTCCAAGTTTCCGAAGGAGGACTACGAGCTGCTCGTGGAGGCGTATGAAAAGGGTGAAATTGAACGGATAGAGGAATATCGCAAGCGTTTTGTTCAGGGTATTAAGCGGAATGCGGGTGAAATCCGGGAAAAGTACATCGATCCACCCAACACTACCGAATACGGCATCATGTTTTTGCCCTATGAGAGCTTGTTTGGGGAGGTGCTGAGGGTGCCCGGTTTGTTTGAACTGTTGCAGAAGGACTACAAAATCACGGTGACGGGCCCTACTACCCTCAGTGCGCTGCTGAATAGCCTGCAGATGGGATTCCGTACGCTGGCCATCGAAAAGCGGAGCAGCGAGGTATGGGACCTGTTGGGCGCTGTGAAAACGGAATTCGGCAAGTTTGGGGGCATCATTGAAAAAACGCGTGACAAACTGGTGGCGGCGACGAAGGAGCTTGACAACACCGGGGTTCGCACGCGGACCATTGAGCGGAAATTGCGGCAGGTCCAAGAGTTGCCCGCCGCCGAGTCGCGTGTCATGCTGGATTCGGGCCCCGACGAGGATCCGGTCGGGGGTGAGCGGAACGAAATGGTGTAAAGGGATGAAATGGTATGAAGGGATGAAATGGTATGAAGGGATGAACCCACTTTATGCATTAGAAAATTTGAATGGCGGATGAAGGGTCTCCAAATTCTCGAAGAAATGCGCCAAAAAGTGTCGTCGTCGGCCTTCGGCTGACAGTTTCATTACCTTTTGTGAACCACGCTTGATCAGGTAACTTCCTATTGCAATGCATTGGAACCGTATGGTTGACAGCATCCTGCCTTTTGCGGTACGCATGACCAATTGTTTGAAGATCGCCATCAGGTTGTAGGCCATCATCACATATCGGAATGCCGCTTCCATGGCCCCAAATTCCATCAGTGAGAACCCATCGATGCCATAATCATACTTCAAATCTTTGATTCGATTCTCTGCATT
>CAIVQI010000025.1 GCA_903908015.1 uncultured Bacteroidota bacterium | reverse complement strand
GCGAAGGCCTGTATAATGTCCTGAAATCGCCCGCTAAGCAGGTGATTGTTTCCCTTCCTGTGAGTATGGACAATGGGAGTATTCAGGTATTCGAAGGCTACCGCGTGGTGCACAACATCAATCTTGGTCCGGCCAAAGGGGGCATTCGCTATTCGATGGATGTGCACCTCGACGAGGTTAAAGCGCTGGCAGCCTGGATGACATGGAAGTGCGCCGTATCCAATATTCCATTTGGGGGGGGCAAAGGCGGCATAAAGTGCGACCCACGTTCGATGTCGGCCGGCGAGTTGGAGCGTTTAACACGCGCCTACACCCGAGCAATGATTGATGTATTTGGACCGGAAAAAGATATTCCGGCTCCGGATATGGGAACTGGGCCGCGGGAGATGGCCTGGATCATGGACCAATACTCAAAATTGGTGGGGTATAGCAGTCCGGCTGTCGTGACCGGGAAACCTTTGGTGATGGGGGGATCGAAGGGTCGTGTTGAAGCTACGGGTCGCGGTGTTATGGTGGCGACCAGGTCTGCCATGCTCAAAATGGGCCTAAACCCGTATAAATCGACCTGTGCGGTGCAAGGATTCGGGAATGTAGGGAGCATCTCCGCTAAGTTAATTGAGCAACAAGGACTTAAAATACTTGCGATCAGTGATGTGACTGGGGGTTATTACAATCCAAACGGCATCAACATTCAAGAGGCCATGGCGTATAGTCAGGCAAATGGCCATCAATTACTCGGTTTCTCAGGTGCCGACCCCATCACGAACAACGAGTTACTTGAACTGGATGTGGATGTATTGGTGCCCGCGGCTATGGAAGACCAAATTACCGGACAAAATGCCGCCCGAATTAAGGCGAAGCTGATCGTAGAGGGTGCCAATGGCCCTGTTGCCGCGAGTGCCGATTCTATTCTCAACCAAAACGGCGTTATGGTGGTGCCGGATATTTTGGCCAATGCCGGTGGGGTAACGGTCTCTTATTTCGAATGGGTGCAAAATCGATTGGGTTACTTTTGGACTGAGGAACGGGTAAACCGCCGTGCTGATCGCAACATGAAAGAGGCGTTTGAACATGTCTACCAAACTTCCATGCAACACAACTGCAGCCTTAGAATTGCGGCTTATATTGTGGCCATCGATAAGGTCGCTCAGGTAACCCAACTCCGGGGCGGTATTTGATCGCTGTTGATTCCAAACCTGTATGATTCACCGCGAAGGCTTCACCATCATCCTCAGTACCCTAGCCATTTGCGTGTCCGGGGCCTTTTTCATTCATCAATATTTGCCCGCCGGTAAATGGTATAGCTATCTGCTATATGGCATTTTATCGGTTATTTTGGTATTGGTCTTGCAGTTTTTCAGGAATCCGGGGCGACAAACGCCTGTAGATGCCCGGCACATCATGTCACCGGCTGATGGCAAAGTAGTGATTGTGGAGGAGGTCGAAGAACCCGAGTATTTCAAAGGCAAACGCCTGCAGATCAGCGTATTCATGTCGCCCCTCAATGTTCACGTGAACCGAAGTCCCGTGACTGGAACGGTGCGCTATTATCGTTATCACCCGGGTGATTACTTAGTGGCTTGGCACCCAAAATCGAGCACCCTCAACGAGCGAACGACTGTGGTTGTTGAGACTGAAAAAGGGCAACCCGTGTTGTTCAGGCAAATTGCGGGCGCATTGGCGCGTCGGATTGTCTGCTATGTGAAAGAGGGCGATCGGGTCACCCAAGGCAGTGAATATGGGTTTATCAAATTTGGCAGCCGGGTGGACGTGTATTTGCCACCGGGAACCCTCGCGCGGGTTAAGCCTGGCGACGTGGTCATCGGTGGTGAGACTGTTTTGGCCGAATGGCCTTGAATCGCGGGCGTTTATCGCCTTGATTTCTCAAACTTCTCCATTTCCTGGTCGAAAGTATTCTTGAACTTCTCGTAGTCGTAGTCGATGCGCAGCCGCTCGTCTTGTCCGAGCTTAGACCCCAGGTTTTTGATCATGTCTGTGCCACTCAACTCCAGAGCCAAGTAGGTTTTGTAGGTGTTCTGACTGGTTTTGGTCAGTTTTTCGCAGATAATTCGGGTGCCTGAGAGCTCTTGGTTGATGACCTCGCGGCTGAGCCCTTCGAAGCGCTCCTGGATCTCCTCTTTGTTGTTGAATTCCCGAGAATTAACGTAGTTGTCGATCGTGGCTTTCAGGACGGTGTTGATCGACGATGCCAGTTGGGTTCGGGCCTCGTTGAGTGCCTTCTTCTTGGATGTGTTCTGG
>CAIVQI010000024.1 GCA_903908015.1 uncultured Bacteroidota bacterium | reverse complement strand
TGAGTTGGATGATTTGTGGTTTATATCCGAGGTAACGGCCATGCAGGGTGGTAGGATATGGGGCAGGAACAGCAATCCGAAACACTCCATTTGTGTCGGTTAATGTCCCTACATTCGGGCCTTCTATGTAGATCTCGACGGCCGACAGAGGGTGACCATTGGTATCAATGACCGTCCCAACCAGGGTATCCGGCAACGATTGCCCATACACCAATGAGGATTTAAAGAAAAAAGTTATAAGGTATGCCCAAAGAGGGATATTGGAAATTCTATTCACCTGCAACAAAGTTGCAAATGTAATGCTTATTTAACGAAAGCTGGCGTTGCTGAGAAACCTACAAACGCCACAGAGCGATTGACCCCCTACAACAACATGCGTAAGGGCTCCTCGAGCAAATTTTTCAGTCTTTGCAAGAAGGCAGCGCCTGTGGCACCATCCACCACTCTATGGTCGCAACTCAGAGTGAGCTTCATGCGGTGACCCACAGCGATCACGCCATCCCGGACAACAGCTTCCTGACGAATGGCACCAACGGCCAATATGCATGCATCCGGCGGATTGATGATGGCGGTGAATGACTCAATACCGAACATGCCCAGGTTAGAAATGGTAAAGGTATTGCCTTCCCAATCTGAGGGCTGTAGTTTTTTCTGGCGCGCGCGTTCAGCCAGTGAGGCAGTTTCCTGAGCAATCTGACTCAGCGACTTTTGGTTGGCGAAACGCACCACCGGAACCAATAAGCCATCTTCCACAGCCATGGCTACCCCCAGGTGCACATGTTTGTTGTACCGAATGCTATCGCCCAGCCATGAAGCATTCACAGCAGGGTGGTGGGGCAGAGCCATGGCCACTGCCTTCACAACGAGGTCGTTGAACGAGATTTTTGTGCCCGAAACTTCATTCAAACGTGCCCGAGAATCAACAGCGCGGCCCATGTCAACTTCCATATTGAGGTAAAAATGGGGTGCCGTGAATTTGCTTTCCGCCAATCGACGGGCGATGGTTTTGCGCATCGGACTGATGGAAACCAATTCGAAAGACTCTTGACCTTCAGTGGTCGGGGTTGGTGTTGCAGCCGAAGTGGCCGCACCGGATCCATGCGTCAAGGATTCTAAATCGCGGCGCACAATCCGGCCGCCATCGCCGCTGCCTTGAATGCTCTTGAGGTCGATGCCCCGTTCTTCGGCCATTTTTCGGGCCAACGGACTTGCTTTGGTGCGGCCAATGCCGTGGCTGCCGGTCGGTTGGGCCGGTGTAGCATTGTCGGTTCCTGAAATGGGCGCATTCGCCGTTGCGAGCGAGGCACCATCTACCATACTACTTGGCTCAGGCTGTTTGTTCTTATCAACCGTTTCAGTTATTTGATCTGAAGACAGTAGGCCGCTGATGTCCTCACCTTCTTTACCCACGATGGCGATGATGGCGTCGACTGGAACGCTACTTCCTTGAGGAACCCCAACGTGCAGCAACACCCCGTTAACGAAATTTTCTAATTCCATCGTCGCCTTATCGGTCTCCACGTCGGCCAATATATCACCCGAACGAACAGTATCCCCCACCTTTTTGTGCCACACAGCGATGACCCCTTCGGTCATGGTATCACTCATTTTGGGCATGCGCAGAACTTCAGCCATAGTCAAAAAAATTGGATGCAAAATTACACGAGATTTTGCCATTGACCAACCTAAATCAACCAAATCATTTGAGGAAGCGATTCAGTTATATTTGTATGATTTTGCCAAACCAATCCCAAAAAATGTGGATGCCAGTGCGACACAATTTCATGCGATGTCTCAATCTGATCGGATGCCAGCAATTGGTTTGCGGGTAGATCGTCCATCCCACCTAAACCCGGTGGATAGTAAATTCCTCGATCTCCTCAGGCAAGATCTGGGTTCAGAATTACTGATTGAGGGTGATTTGACGCCCTTTGGTCGCGATGAAACCGAAGATCTCTTGTTCCTGCCCGATCTGGTGGTTCGCCCCCAACATCCAGAGCAGGTTGCCCAACTGTTGAAATTGTGCAACG
>CAIVQI010000023.1 GCA_903908015.1 uncultured Bacteroidota bacterium | reverse complement strand
GCGAAGACGAGTTCTCCCGAAGCGCCATTAGCTGCCCTTGCGATGGGGGGTATCTGCGATGAGTCCGGGCAATACGAACAAGCCCTTGCTTTTTTAGATCCTATACGGGAACATCCTCAATGTAGTTCATACGTGCCTGCCATGCTGGCGCGTTTGTACTATCGAATGGAGCGCTTTGAGGATTTATTGGCGTATGCACTGCCACTTAGTGCACGGACAGAACCCGAACAGGCCGAAAAACTCAACCACATCATCGCTCAAGCCTATTTTTCCCTTGGTGAGTATGCTTCATTTTTGACTTATATGGAGCGGTATAGAAAGCTGGGGGGGCGCTTGACATCCGAAGATCAATTTCGATTGGGATTTTCCTCTTATTCACTCGGGGATCCGCAACAGGCCATAGATGCGCTGCAGCTTGCCACCACGGGCATGAATGATACGTTAAGTCAACGCGCATTTTTTTTGTTGGGTGAGGCAAGTGTGCAATTAGGGCGATCACAAGAAGCGCTTGCCGCATTCTATACAGCTTCCAGGCGCAAAGGGACATCAGAAATAAACGAATTATCAGCATTTCGTTATGCACAGCTGTGTTGTCAGCTTAAAATGAACCACCAGGCACTCACGGAGTTGAAGGGATTCTTAAAGAACTACCCAAATTCTGAATATGCTGAAGAAGCCAAGGCCTTGCTGAGTGGACAATTACTGGTGGGCAAGAACTTTCGGGAAGCTTTAGAAGTTTTCCGCTCCCTCAAGCAGGCGGATGCGACTCAAAGGCTATCGTGGCAGCGTGCTGCCCTGTATCGGGCCATGCAATTGTATCATGAGGGCAGTTTTGCCTCGGCTGAGCAGCACTTTAGTGAGGCCATCGGATTGTCTTCAGCGGTTGATGTAAACCGAAGAGCGCATTTCTGGCGTGCTGAGGCACGTTTCCGGCTCAAAAAATTCGCTCAGGCGGCCGACGACTACAAGGCCTACCTAAATCTTCGAAAGGCTGCTCCTGAAGGGCTGGAATCACAAGAGAATATTGCTATAGCGCATTATGGTTTGGCCTATGCTTATTTCCGTCAGGATGAATTCAGACTGGCAGAGGATTATTTCAGAAGGGTGGTTGCTGCGCCTGCCTCGGATTGGGGCAATAACCCGGATGAGGTAGGTCGCCGGTATTTGCTTGCTGATGCCCGATTGAGAAGGGCAGATGCATTGTTTGCCTTGAAACAATATCGGGAAGCTTTTGACGTATACGAGGAGAGCCAAAAGCTGAATGGAAATCAGGGCGACTATCCCGCCTACCAGCAGGCTATTCTTCAGGGCTTGATGGGCCGTCAGGCGGAAAAAATCTTGTCATTGGAGCGATTTTTAGCGCGCAACAGAGGGTCTGAGTATTGGGAAACGGCCGTTTTAGAACTGATGGGGGCTTGTCACAATGAAGGACTTCCATCGAAAAGCCTGGCTTATGCCGATACCTTGGAGCGGGTAAAACCGGGTAGCCAACTGATGCCATCCGCTTGGTTGATTAAGGGCCTTATTCTTTACCAACAGGATCAGGTACAGCCTGCGATCAATCAATATACACGACTTTTGAGCCAATACCCGGTATCGCCCCAGGCGTCAGAAGCATTGGCCACACTCAGGTTGATCTATGCGGAGCAAAATCGGCCTGATGACTACCTGGAAATGCGTAAGAATCTCGGCCTCGGTACGCCGGCAGATTCCGAAATGGATACACTTCGTTTCCAATCAGCCGAACAAGCCTATAACCGTGGCGACTGTGTTCTAGCCAGCAAGGAAGCCGACGAATACCTCAACAAGTATCCGAACGGGTCCTTCCATTTGTATGCCCGCCTGATTCGTGCCCAATGTGCGCGCAGCACAAACCAACGCATGCTCATGTTTGAGAATTTGGAAGACTTAGCCGCTCGCCCTTCGCATCCCTACACCGAATCGGTATTGAGGATGTTGGCTGAGGAGCGCGCAGCAGATTCTTCATGGCAACTCTCGGCAGAAGCCTGGAAGAAATGGGGCTCACGGACCAATGGTCCCCAAGATCAATATGATGCGCTTAAGGGACAAATGACAGCATGGGTGAATCTTGAGAATTGGACAGAGCTTGAAAAAGTTTCTGCTCAAATTTTGGCATTGGCGTCGGCTCCTGAGGCTCTGCGAACGGATGCCCAAATCGCCAGGGCCCTTTGCCTGATTGAGGCATCACGACTACCAGACGCTGAAGTGATCCTGGAGAAGGTCTACGCTTCCAATAAAAATGAACCTGGTGCAACTGCACTTTATTATCTGGCGGATATTGCCTTTCGTCAGGGAGACTACCCTAAATGCCAATCGCGCGTATTTGAAATGGCTGATCGAATTCCCTATTACGACCATTGGTTGGGCATGGCATTTCTCCTCCTATCAGACACCTACCTGGCTCAAAAAAATATTATTCAGACCCGGGCTACATTGGAAAGTATCGCCCAAGGTGATGCCCCCAACTACATCAGGGCCGAAGCACGAAGTCGGCTCAGCACATTACCAGCCCAAAACTAATTTCTCATGACATCGGTGAAAACCTATTTGAATCTTAGGGGCTTAGGCGTGGTGGTCCTTCTGTTTACTTCTACCATCGCTTCGTCGCAGCCCTCAACCCCCGTCAACGGGCAAATGGATACCATAACTGCAGGTACTGGGGGCAGTCGATTGAGTACCGATCCCATCGTCATCGTGCGGCGCTACAAACCGAAATTAGCGGAGTCGATTAAGTGGCAACTAATCCCTGATCTCCCCACCATGCCTGGGGATTCTGTTCCGGTTCGATTTGAGCCCTTGACCGTATCTGCGCCCCCCAGGTGGGAGCCCAAACCCGGTAGTTTGCCCGCTTTGCCTCCTGCCCCTCCGGCGGTCCCTCATCGATTGTGGTGGGAAGCGGGGATCGGAAATTTATGGGGTACCCATGCGGCAGTCGACTACCGTTCCCCATCGGGAAAGAAACGCGACTGGGGGCTATTTGCTGAACATGATGGCGCGCGTGGAACAATTCGCACTGATGGCCGTACTTTTAATGATGCTATGAGCGCTGATGCTTTGGTGCGGCTCGATGGCAGTACACCACTGGGTCGTTCTACCCAAATCGATGGGGCTTTGTTTCATGAGCGCAGAGCCAGAAGTTTATTTGGGAGTGATGCCACAGATCCTTTGTTTTATCAGGTTGATGGGCGTCAATTGTTTCAGAAGTGGGGTGTTCAAACCGGCTTTCGGACCAGTCTGCGTAAAGGCAGCTGGTTGTTGGGCGGAAGGGTATCGGGATATACGCTTTCCGACTCATGGGGACAAAACGAACGGAACCTAAGACTGTCAGCAGATCTGGAGGGTAAACTCGGTATCGGTGCGAATACAATAGAATTGATTGTCGACCAGACACGTTTCCAGGATTTGATCCCTGAGCCTCCCGATGCAGGCATTGGCGAATTGAGGCACGTGGTCTGGTTGCGCGATCGAATGCGCTTTCAATTGGGCCGTTGGGAGATGGCTACGGGCTTTCAATTGGTCGTGCAAAGAACCGATGAAGTTTCAAAGCCGGCGTTGTTTCCACACATCGAAGGGGCTTTGCCTTCGGTGAACCAAAGGCATCGGGTTTTCATGGGCATCACTGGTGATGTGGAGCGGGTTTCTTTGGATGATATTACCCGTCTTAATCCGTTCTTGGCATCAAATCCACATATACGAAACACCATCAATAGGGCTGAAGTTTTTTCAGGTGCCCGCGGACAGCTTGGGGCTGGACTGCACTACCGATTCAGGGCATCGATCCGGAGGCTTCAAGATGCATTTTTTATAATGAATCAGGTTGACTCCTTCAATAGGATGCAACCAGTCTATGATGCAGCTACGGAGTGGTCTGTTTCTGGTGGATTGGAACAAGTTTGGGGTAGGTCATGGAGGTTTTCCTCAAACATCGATTATACCCAGCCAACACCAGATAGCCTTTCTCATCCATGGATGACACCAACGTTGAGGAGTGCGACGGCCATACAATGGTCACCCACCGAGAAACTGACCATACGAGCGGAGTGGGTCTATCTCAACGGAATTTTTGTGTCACAGCCCACCGATTCGCTGGGTTTTCCTCATCAGCAATTACCCGAATTTCATAACATAAACCTGAATTTGACCTATCAGCATCGTCCAGGCTTTGATTTCTTCCTGCGTGGCGGTAATCTCGCGTCTGTTCATTATTTTCGCTGGTTTGGTTACCCCACTTTTGGTACACAGCTATTGGCAGGGGTACGCCGCACTTTGTAAAAATGAATCGAGACCACGCTATTAACGAACTCGCCATACAGTTACTTACCGCTACTTCTGGCGTTTACGTACCTGGTTTGGGGGTATTCTATAAGAAGCGAGACGGCGTTCAACAGTCAGCCTTGAGCCGCAAACTGGAACCCCCACTGATACGCTGGTATTTGAATAGGGTCGTGATTAATCCCGGGACGCATGAGGCTTTGAGCCAGTGGCCCCATCCATCATCTGTTTTGCTTGATGAAGTGCCAGTCGATTGGACACAGGCGTTTGAGTTGCAAGGATTGGGTACTATAGTGCCTGCCGGAGTTGGAGAAGGGCGCCTGGAGCCCGAACACCCTCTATTGGTGCATTTCTTGGCATCATACCGTTTTCCAGCCATAGTGCCACCCAACCGTGCAGGCTTACAACAAGCAACGAGTGAGTCGCCCAATGCGGGTATGCGAAGAAAAAATGATGTTGTGAAATGGAACTGGAGCATCATCGGTCGTGCGGCGCTTTGGTTCATGATTTTGGGTCCGGCTTTATACTTATTTTTTCAGTATAACATATTCTACGATGTGCAACAAGCCGGAGTTGGAGAAGTAAGTGTCCGACATGATTCATCGCTTTTGCCCGATTTTCCTCGATTATACCCACCCATTGATTCGGCAGTTGAAGACGGAGCTGTGGACGCTGCAACGTCTGTTCGTGTCGCGCCCAAAAGTGATAGTTTAATGACTTTTGGTTCAACAAATGTTCTTCCAGTTGAAGCAGTTGTGGTGGTAGGATGCTTTTTGTCTAAACGTAATGCAGAGCGCCAAGAATGGCAACTGAAAAGGGCCGGATATGAACCTGTGGTTGTCGACTTAACATCTGGTGGATTAATCCGGGTGGGGGCCAAAATATCTGTGAGCCGGGCAGAGGAGGTGGATTCTTTTCTGCAATTGATTCGTGCCAACATTCACCCCGATGCCTGGCTACTGGAGACGTCACCGCACCCGAATCCGATGAATTAGGTCTTTTGTTTACCGCTTGCCCCATGGAGGACGGAAGTTCATCAAGCTGGAGTGGTAATATGATGGTGGAATCTTGATTCATTCAACCCCAACAATCGTAAAAACGAATATTTTTGCAACATGCAATTTGCCCAACCGGCGGCCCTTTGGGGTCTTTTCCTAGCCCTTGTCCCCCTGGTTGTCCATTTATTTAGCTTCAGAGCGCCGAAACGGGTATTGTTTAGCAACGTGAGTTTGCTCAAAGAGATCCGCGAGCAAAACCGTAAGCGCAGTCACCTCAAACATCTTTTGATTCTGGCCTGCCGCACTTTGGCCATTGTATTGATGGTTCTGGCATTTGCACGTCCGGAATGGAGTACGGACGGAAACGGTGATGCATCGCTTCGCAAGGGCTACCATTCTGTTTTTGTTGACAATTCACCAAGCATGTCGCTGGCGGGTGAAGACGGTATATTATTGGAGCAGGCGCGTGAGGCTGCGCGTTCATTGGCCCAGCAATTGCCTGCAACCGATCAATTTCAGTTGATGACGCACGAACTCGCACCGGGCAGTCAACGATGGTTGGGGCGAGATGAGTTTATTCAGGCGTTGGGGCAAGTGACCATCACGTCTGGCGTGCGTCCCCTCCATCAAATACGAGAAAGGCAGCTGGATTTGATTCGCTATTCAGGAGTTGCACAGCAGGCGCGCCTATATTGGTTGGGTGATTTCCAGGAATCGTCATACCCCTTAGCGGATATCCCAACAGATACTTTGGAGGAAGTACACCTACTTCAGTTTCGTCCAGCGCCCTTTGCCCATGTCTATATCGACACGGCTTATGTCGATCAACCATTGTTGCAGACAGGTCAAACGGCCCGTCTCATCCTGGTTGTTCGAAATGGGGGTAGCCGCGATGCCGAGGGTGTTCGGGTACTGCTCGAGATGGAGGGCGCACAGAAGGGGTTGTCGACCTTAGACGTCCCTGCCTACGGAACAGCGCGTGACACGCTCGGGTTTACTCCCAGTAAAGCGGGAATCATGGCCGCGCGATTATCAGTGGAGGAGTCGGGTCTCGATTATGACCGGCATTGGTATATGCGCCTGGAAGTGGCGGATCGTTTTCCACTACTACACCTCACAGATGCTGAAGCAAGCCCCTACATCACAGGTTTGTTTTCCGGGGATGATTTCATGAGTTACCAAGTGGCTTCGCGGCTAAACATCGATTATACCCAGCTGGCTTCCTCAAGGGGGATTATCTTAGATCGTTTGTCTCAGATCAGCTCAGGCTTGTTAACCGCCCTTGTGGATAAAATGCAGCAAGGGGCGTCAGTGGTGGTGTTGCCATCTGGCGGCACTGATCCCTCCGCCACCAACACACTGCTTGCCGCTACGGGCGGGGGATCATGTCTTCAGGTGGTGTCACAAAAACAGCAGGTAGCCCGAATTGAAGTTCAGGACCCACTTTATCAGGAGACCTTCGAGCGAATTCCGGAGCAATTGGCGCTTCCGGGTGTTTCAAAATATTGGTCAGCCTCCCTTTTACCCGATGACTATACCATTATGCAGCTGTCTGATCGCTCCCCATGGCTGGTACGAAGGAGGGTAGGCGCGGGCCAAATGCTCATCTTGCTGAGTGCGCCAGTCAAGGAATGGACGGATTTTCCTGAGCAGGCTTTGTGGGTGCCTACATTATACAGAGCTGTTTTGATGTCGGGAGGCCATGTTCCATCTTCCTGGCGATTGGGTGCAACACCCCGGATTGAACTCAATGCACCCGGGATGAGGCCCGACGGACTCATTTCATTGGTCAATGGTTCGCAAAAGTTGATTCCGCAAATACAAAGGCAGGGAAATCGACTGAGTTTGGGCATCATGGATGGGATCTTAGAACCGGGGCATTACGATGTAATGCTCGACGGACAACCACTCGGCGGAGAAATGGTGGCGCTTAATGCTTCATCAGATGAGTCGCGCCTCCAGTATTGGTCGCCCGAGTCACTGGTCGATATGTCTAAGGAGCGGGGGTGGAATAGCTATGTCATCAAGGATTCGTCGGTCGCCGGCGGCATATTGGCAGAGGCCGGAGCCTCCACCTTATGGCGGTGGCTACTTGCTGGCGTTTTGCTATGTTTGCTTTTGGAGATGTTTTTGGTGCGCTTGATGACTTAACCTTTCGATTAGCTACACATGCACTTATTGTTCAGGTCAACGAGGATTACCCAAAAAGGCGCGAGGCTTCATGGTCAGCGTACAGATGTTCGTGTTTTGAATGGTACAATCGTTGAGATGGGAGAGAATTTAAACTTGGGTGAGGCACAGGAAATAGTAGGTCAAGATTTGTGGATGTGTCCGGGTTGGGTCGATACATGCGCGCGATTTAGGGAGCCTGGCCATGAATACAAGGAAACGCTCAGCAGTGGGGCACTTGCCGCTTTCCGGGGTGGTTTTACTCGGGTTTTGATTCAGCCCGATACGCATCCAATGCTGCAGAGTAGGGGTGAGGTTGAGGCTGTGTATCAGCTTGCAAAATCGCTGCCGGTTGAGGTCTATGTTGCTGCTGCTTTAACACGCGATTTGAAAGGGCAAGAGATTACTGAGATGTATGATCTCAAGCGTGCGGGGGCGCGTATGTTCTCTCAAGCGGATGCCCCGATGGAATCAGCCCGTAGCCTGGGCCTAGCACTTCAATATGCCAGACAGTTGGATTGTCCGGTACAACTTGTGCCGATTTGTCGTGATTTGGCGCGTGGTGGGCTCATGCATGAAGGACAAATGAGTCTGCGCCTGGGCCTGAAGGGCATTCCTGATTTGGCGGAGCATATTCAAGTGGCGCGCGATTTAGCGATACTCGCCTATTTCGGTGGGCAATTGCATTTTACAAAATTGAGCAGCGCCGCTTCTTTGAAGCATATACGTGAAGCACGAGCGGCGGGATTGGACGTGACTTGCGGGGTTTCTTCAGCCCATCTGTTTCATTGCGATGAAGACGTACAGCGGTTCGAGACCGACTATAAACTTTGGCCACCACTCAGGTCGCGTTTAGATCGCGAGCAGTTGCGTTTGGGCATTGTTGACGGCAGTATTGATGTAATTTGTTCGGATCACATGCCCGAAGATGAACAAGGTAAAAATGTAGAATTTGCCCGTGCAGAATACGGAATGGCATCACTTGAAGCGGTTTTTTTACAGGTTCTCTCGGTGTTTTCTAAAGAAGAGGAATTAGACATGGCCATTGAAGCCCTCACCGCCAAGCCGGCAGGTCGTTTGGGTATTGTACAAAGTCGAATGGAGACTGGGTCGGAAGCGGAGGTTCTGGTGTTTGATCGGGCTGAACAAACAGTATTCAACCGAAGCCAATGTGCTACACAAGGAGTCAACTTGCCCTATCATGGACGAGCATTTTCTGGGCGCATACGTGCGGTCGTGTTTAAAAAACAAACTTATTTAGCCTGATGCAACACTGGCAATTGGCAGCCGAAGCGCTGTTTTCCGGACTCTTGATGCGTGACATTACCCCCTTCTCAGATGAGTCTAATTGGGTGAGAACGGGTGATTTTGCGCCAACCACCGGGTCTGAATTTAATCCCGCATCCGTGCTGGGTCATTCTGTACTGGCCGTGGCCATTCAAGCGGTGAATGAGGAGGAAGGTAGTGTGGCGTTGATTTGGGATCAGTTTCTTTTAAACGTGTGGAACAGTACCGGGTCGTTGCGTAGCCGTGTATCACAACTCGATGCATTCTCTGCTCGTTATTTGATGGATGATGATTCGGCTCGTTATTTATTTGACATTTGTTATACTCATTGGCTCAGTATTGAGGGGGCCCAAGGCGAATTGAGTGATGCTTGGTTGTCCGATGAAGAAATGTTGTCCGACAGGGGAAGTGAATTATTGACCGTATTGATGTACATTCAGGAAGTGAATGCGTCCGGATTAGAAGCTGATTTGAATGATTTTGTGGACGCTTTCCTGACCGATGAGGATTTTGATTTACAGGATGATCTCGGGGTTTTTGAAGTTTTGATTCAACAAGCACCTTATTTAGATCGACCCTATGGCCAGTTGATTCAGGAAAGTATCAGGGCCGCTGTAGACACCCCTTTGGAGGGCCTTCTACCCGGAATGATGTGCTTTTTCAAGGATCCGTCGGATCCTCAACAAGGAATAGGACCAATATTTTCGGCCCGAAGGCTCGAAAACCAAGTACTTCCAATCTATATGTGCCTCACAACAGCGCTTAAGGCAAGCTGGTGCTTTCCGGAGCATATGCGCCCCAACGCATTGCAGCGCACATTTTATGGCCCCAACCAAGCTGGTTGATCATGCGTGAGCGATTTCGTTTTTTGATGCATACTGTGGGGTTCAAGGCTGGACTCACCACCGCTGCAGCGACTTGGATTTTTGCCTGGGTGTTGTTCCGATTCGGTTACAATCCTTTTGGGCAGTTTCGCTTGTTGTTGTCTGTTACCACCATAGCCGGATTCACTTGGGCACTGTGGCGCTACCGCAAGTACCACAATAATGGTCAATTAAATGTGACTGATGGTTGGGTAGCCGGAGTAGGGATTGGGATGCTGAACGCCACGTTATATTCACTGGCTGTTTGGCTGTGGACCACAAACGATGCGGTTTGGCAGGTTTATGTTCAAGGATTGCTGGGAGAATTAGAACAGGGTAGGGAAACGATCGTCAAGCATTATGGAGCCCAACAATTAGACGCACTTCGAAATGGAATAATGGAAACAACGCCATCTTACTTGGCATCATTTCTTTGGATAACGCGATTTCTGTGGTCGGTATTCGCTGCATTTTTAATTTCCTTGTATTACCGAACCTCATAAAGGGTTTCATACAAT
>CAIVQI010000022.1 GCA_903908015.1 uncultured Bacteroidota bacterium | reverse complement strand
TTTAAATGACCCGAACCAGAAGCGTGCAAGATGATTTGATCGGGGCGAACAGCAATGCGTTCTGCGCATTCAGAAATTGCCGCATCACTCACGGCCAAAAGCACGAAATCCGCTTCCGGCCATCGTTCCGGATCATCGCCTAGTGGCGCGGTAAATAGCCGGGTGGCAAGCGAGTGTGCCGAAGTAGGTTTTCTCGACCAAACACCTACACATTTTGCACCATGATCAACCAATGCCTCACCCATTTGCCATGCCAAATGACCACTTCCCACAATGATCAATCGAGCCGGTGGGCGACTATTGCCATGGTCAACCCTTGTCGTCATTTTTTGAAAAGGCAATCGATGGGGGGGCATTTTTCTCGCGGTGTCGAACCACCACGGCCATGGATAGTCCCAAGGTGGTGAGCACGGCGCCCAACCAAAGTAAATTAATCATGGGGAAGCGCAGCGCCTTCATGATGATGTAATCGCGCGGCTCAGGTGCAGCCACAGAGGCCGCCAGTTCAATTTGTTTCTTGTCGGGGTGAATCCTCCGAAAACTCAGATTAATTCCCGCTTCCTCCCGCACATCATCGAACCGAAATTCGACTCCATTTCGAATGGCATAAACTGGTCTAAGTTGGTAAGTCTCTTTCATCGCTTTCCAGGTGACCTGAGCAGCAACTTTAACTTCGGCATCTTGGAGTTGTGTGGTTAAATCACCCGGCAATTCAGTCGTGATCCCTTCGAATATCAATAAGCCGTCGCGTACCATCACAGTATCACCCGAACCAGACAATAACAGAGGTTCGGGTGGCCCCCATTCCTTACCGCCGCCAGTCGCCTCTTTGTCCATCACCTGCGTGACATGCGTGTACAGGTCACTGAAAGCATAATGACGGGTATCTGGTGTGGCAATCAAACCCATTTTCGGGTTAATCTGTGCATTGGGCAGCAAAACAAACCGATCGACCACAACACCATTTTTGTTGCGCTCCTCATACTGTACTTTATAGTAATGGTTGGGTTCAGACACCGAATCACCCAGGTAGGTTACACGATACGGGGGCATATCCAATGCTTCGCCTTTCCACAGAAGGACATTCTCGCGGTTCTGTTTTTCATCGAATTGGCCGCCATAGGCGTAACCCGAACGGTTAACCGATACCACTTCCCTTCTCGAAGCGGAAATAAGCACACCCACCATCATCAAAGCAAAACCGATATGGGCCACAGCGCCTCCAGAGCGAAGCCATTTTTTTCTTTGTTGCCACAGCAATCCAAGGTGACCCAAAATGGCCAATAGTGAAGATGCCAAGAGCAGAATGTAGGTCCAGTTCGTGTATTGGAGTGGAACAGCAATGCCCGCTGTGAGGAGTAGGGAAGGGACAATGAGAAACAACAGCCATTTTTTAAAGGGTAACGATGGGCGTCCCTTATAGGGCAGCAAATGGGCAAGGGTGCCGAGCAACAGGATGAGCACAGCGAAGGGCAGTTGCCAGCGGTTGTAGTAGGCCACAACATCGGCTGGTGGTGCCAAATTCGTCCCAAATATTTGGTTCCACACAGGGATAGACGTACTAAACAACACCTGAAAGGCACCCAACGCCATCACAAGCGAACCCATAAAAAGCCAAAACTCGCGCGACCAAAGGGGTTCTTCCTGGGGTTGACGGGGAAGGCGCTTCCAGGAAAGCGCCAGCAAAATAGCCGCCGAAATAACAAAGGCAAAAAGGAAGACCAGGAGCTGACCCGACATCCCAAGGTCCGTGAAGGCATGCACCGAACTGTCGCCCAAAATACCTGAGCGGGTGAGAAAAGTAGCATACAACACGAGGAGGTACGATAAAATGATCAAAATGGTCGCTGAGGGCAAGGATTGTTTTCTCTTTTCCCAGGCATGCATCAGGTGTAGGCCGCCGACCAAACACAGCCACGGAATCAGGGAAGCATTTTCAACCGGGTCCCAGGCCCAGTATCCGCCAAAATTGAGGGATTCATAGGCCCATGCCGCACCCATCACAATGCCTGTTCCAAGCATGGCCGTGGCAAATAAAGTCCAGGGAAGGGCAGGGCGGACCCATTCGCCATACTGCCGTGTGGCCAGTCCACCCATCGCATAGGCGAATGGTACTAAAGTCGATGCGAATCCCAAGAAGAGAACCGGGGGATGAATCACCATCCATGGATTTTGCAACAGGGGATTGAGTCCATTTCCATCAGTGATGAATTTCAGGTAGTCGGTCTGCTGAAAAATGGGTGCCTGCATGGTTTCACGCAGGAGCACAAAAGGACTACTCCCGATCTTGATGTCGCCCACATAGAGGCCAAGGAGCATCGACGACAGCATCAACTGTGCTAAGGAAACGAAAACCATCACTGGTGCCTCCCATCGACCTGCCGTTCGGATGAGCGAGAGTCCCAATACCACATTCCAAAACATCCATAAGAGAAAACTGCCTTCTTGCCCCTCCCAAAATGCTGAAATGATGTAGTGGGTTGGTAAAGCGCGGGATGCATGCGACCAAGCGTAATGGTACTCGTAACGATGCTGGTAGATGATCACAAAAAGTACGATACCAATCGATACAACGGCCAGTGCGTGAAGGCCGAAAGCCCATCGCCCCAAACCCTGCCAGCTCAATGTGCGTCCACCCTGGATGCCGCGTGTTTGAGCGCCGAAGCTGATCACCCCGAGCAGGGCGGTAAAAAAAGATAAGAGCACTGCCGCATGTCCGAGTTCACCCGGAAGCAGCCATTCACCCGTATAGCTCATAGTGTACGTTCAAGAAAAGGGTATTGCGCAACAGATTTCAGCATGCGCAAGGATGTGCGTGTATTTGGCGCAACCTCAATGCTGTCTTCGTTGTATTTGGATGGACACTTCGTTAAGATTTTGCTGGCTTCGAACGCAGAACCTGACATTTTTCCAATAATGACAACTTGCTCGGAACGCTCAAAATCCTGAGGCTTGCTGTCGTGATACACCACCTGCCGCACAGCCCCTTTTTGATCTTTCAGAAAAAAGCGAAATAAATTGGGGTCTTTAAGGGGGTTGTACTCCATTTCGCTGGGGTTATGCAGCGTGCCCACCACATGAAATTCCTTGCCCGGGTAGGCCTCGGCCGTAGCAAAATCTTCGTAGGAACTGCTTTCATCGACCGTACTGAGAATCACCCCGGCAGCCACAGCGATCAGCAACAAGAGGAATAAATGTACTTTAGACATAAGGAATAGAACAAATAATTCAGAATGCAAATATCGACATAAAGAGGAGGGAACAGGCGGTCTAACAGCCAATTATATTTGTCCCATGAATCCAATCATTGAATGTGTGCCCAACTTTTCTGAAGGGCGCGACCTGCGCATCCTCGACGAGATCAGCGCGGCGATTTCCAGTGTAGAAGGTGTCCGCTTGCTCCACCGAGATCCGGGCAAAGCCACCAACAGAACCGTGTTCACCTTCGTTGGTCATCCCGAAGCAGTGGTTGAAGCCGCCTTCAGGGCCATTTCCGTGGCCGGACGCCTCATCGATATGCGGCATCATCAGGGCGAACACGCACGCATGGGCGCTACCGATGTTTGCCCGTTTATCCCCATCTCTGGCATCAGTATGGAAGAAACCGTCCTGTATTCACGAATACTGGCAAAAAGAGTAGGCGATGAGCTCAATATTCCTGTCTACCTCTACGAAGCATCGGCAACCCACCCAGGGCGCAGAAACCTGGCCGATATCCGTGCGGGAGAATATGAGGGACTGCCAGCCAAATTGAAAGATCCTCAATGGAAGCCTGATTTTGGTCCCGCTGAATTTAATGCCCAGTCTGGAGCCACTGTCATCGGGGCGCGGCCATTTTTAGTGGCCTACAACATCAACCTAAACACTACATCGGTTCGCTTGGCCAATTCGGTCGCCTTTGATGTGCGGGAGGCTGGTCGGGTGAAGCGTGAGGGTCATCCCATAACCGGTAAAATCATGTTGGATTCGGATGGGCAACCACTGCGAATTCCCGGCACGTTAAAAGCGGTAAAGGCTGTAGGATGGTATATTGAAGAATATAAAACGGCACAGATTTCCATGAATCTCACCGATTTAGCGCAAACCCCCTTGCACATGGCATTTGATGAGGTGGTGCGTGCGGCCACTGCGCGGGGCATCAGGGTAACGGGCTCTGAGTTGGTTGGACTCGTGCCGCTATCCTGTTTGGTCGACGCCGGCCGACATTTCCTGAGAAAAATGGGGCGGAGCGAGGGTGTTTCGGAGAAGGAACTGATCGAATGTGCTGTTCGAACGATGGGGCTTTCGGAGCTTTCGCCCTTCCTCCCTCATGAAAGGATCATCGAATACAAAATGTCCTCAACTGCCGACCAAAGGCTCATTCATTTGTCGCTTTCAGATCTTGCTGATGAAACCGCCAGCGAATCTCCAGCGCCCGGAGGTGGTTCCATTTCAGCGGCTGTTGGGGCATTGGCTGCGGCACTCGGTGCTATGGTCGCCAATTTATCGGCAGGTAAAAGGGGCTGGGAGGCTCAATTGGATGGATTTAGTGACTTGGCCCGGACCTGTCAAATGCAGAAGGAGTTGCTTTTGAGGAAGGTCGATGAAGATACCCGTGCCTTCGATGGCATCATGAATGCCTTCTCATTACCCAAAAACACGGAGGAGGAGAAAGAAGAGCGAAAGGGCAGGATCGAACAGGCTACAGTTTATGCGACTGTTGTGCCCCTCGAAACCATGAAATTGGCGTTTTCCTGTCTCGACCCAATCGGTGAGCTCATTGAAAAGGGAAACCCCAACTCAGTATCGGATGTTGGCGTGGCCGTATTGTGTATCCGCAGTGCGGTATATGGTGCCTGGATGAATGTGACCATCAACGCGTGCAGTTTGGCCGACCAAAAGAAAGCGACTCAGTTCCGCGCGGAGGCCGACAGTCTGCTGCAGAAGTGCTTAGAGATCGAACCCGTGCTGCTCCAGGCCGTTCGGGCCAAGTTGGGTGGATAAAGAAATGGTGTGGATAAAGAAATGGTGTGGATAAAGAGATGGTGTGGACTAGATGGTGTGGACTAGATGGTCGGTCGATAAAAAGCGCGGTACTGCACGGCCCATCCTGCTAAATAAGCCAGACTTTGGAGCCCAGCCACCGACTCAAGAGACGATTGGCGCAACAAAATAAGCCCAGCGGCAAGGGTTAACAGGCTTGCAAAGGAAGAACAGGCATTGATATGGTATCGTCCCAATCCGGCCTGATGGTGTGCCAAAATGTTCGAAACTGATAAAAACCATAAACCGGGTGCCATATAAAGGAGCAGAACAGGAATTCCCGAAAATTCATTCCCAAGCAGTTCAATCCATAGGTTGTCTGAAATCATGAGCAGTGCTGCGATCGCCAATGCACTCAGGAGTCCCACCTTTCCATACCATTTTTTCGTGAGCGCCTGTGCGTTCAACTCATGATTCATTTTGGAGATGGTCGTGGCTTGTGAGAGCGAGACTGA
>CAIVQI010000021.1 GCA_903908015.1 uncultured Bacteroidota bacterium | reverse complement strand
AGAGGCATTGACTATGGTGGCGGCACAGGTGATGGGCAACGACGTGGCGGTGGGCATCGGGGGCAGCAACGGCCACTTCGAGCTCAATGTGTTTAAGCCGATGATTGCAGCTAATGTGTTGCAAAGTGCGCGGTTAATTGGCGATGCCTGCCTTTCGTTTCGTGACAAATGCGCGGTTGGGATAGTTCCCAACCACGAAGTGATCAAAAGGCACCTCGACAACTCCCTGATGTTGGTTACGGCCCTAAATCCGCACATAGGTTATGACAATGCGGCGCGGATTGCTAAAACTGCGCATAAGGAAGGCACAACGCTGCGGGAGGCTGCGACGAAATTGGGTCTTGTGGATGCGGCGGATTTTGACAAATGGGTAGACCCTTCCGATATGGTGGGCCGTTAGTGTTGAGAAGGCGGTCCACAGCAAAGTGGTCGATTCCCTTGTGTTTAGCCGAAATGCAGGGGTAAAAAAAATCCCCTCTTAGTGAGGGGATTAAAGACAGAGTTTCGGATAAAGAACCCCTGGTCAGATGAAGCTCGGGGATAAACCCCGAAGATGTGATTAGGTAGTAGGCTTCTTCGCAGCGCAGCACGATTTGCCGCCTGTAGTTCCTGAAGCTCCGCTGGCGCAACCGGCCTTTTTCTCGACTTGCTCAGTCGTTGTGGCACTGCTGCAGCTTTTACCCTTCTTCTTCTTGTCGTTGCCTCCGAAAGCGACTACCGACACGAGACTCAACATCATAACACCTAAAACAAACTTTTTCATAACAATAAATTTAGTGGTAAACAAAAAGGTGAACCACAAATATACGCTGTTTAAGGGGCTTTTGGTATCAGGCGAGAAAAAAAATGTGATTCCGCACGTACGCGCAGCACATACCAACCCGAGGAGGGCGCGAACGGCCACACCCACTCATCGTAGAGGCTTTGATCGTTCAGAAGGCGTGAACCCAACAACCGTCCGGCCGGGTCATACAAATCGGCTGTGGCTGCCCCCCTGAGGGCCATCGAACGATCGATGCACAGGGTATTGTCTTTAAACGTGGCGGTGAAGCCCGTATAGCCTCCAGGCGCATCGGATGTCTGCCCGCCTAAAACCTCAGCCGGCCAGGCCAGAATGTCGGCATCTGGATCGAATACCAGGCTGTCTGGCGTAAACGGCAGGGTAAACGCATCGATTCGGGCAGAGCCATTGAAATCAACAGCTAAGCTGATGCTATCTCCTCCACCATATGCCCGCAAAAACAACCGTTGAGCGAAGGGACGTGCCGAGGGCTCGGGTTCGAGTTGCCGCGTATGAAGCCATACATCAGCACCGTCGCTCGTCCACCTGAATTGATAGCGCGGATAGCCACTTTCGTAGATGTATCGACGAAAAAAGCCGTCGAGCGAGCATTGGCAGGCCTGCTCCAAAAAGCCCTGCAGTTGTGGGGTCCGGGCGAAGCCGAAACGAATGCCAGGAGCTTGCAGGTAGGCCCTGAGACCGGCAGCCATCACAGAATCGCCCAGCTGCCGGCGCAATTGATGCAGTACAAATCCTGCTTTGTGGTAGGTGGTGCGCTGACGAAAAATACGTTGTGTGAGACTGGTGTCGGTTACAAACACCGTATCGGCCGGCACCCTGAGGGCTGAGTTGAGGTTGCCGCGTTTCCAGGGAAGAAACCAGTAGCCGTTGTCGTGGATGTCTTCGAAACAGAGACTCACCATCCAGGTCGCGAATCCCTCGTTGAGCCAGATGTCTTGCCAGCTCGCACAGGTTACGGTATTGCCAAACCACTGGTGGGCCAATTCATGTGCCATTAGGTCGTAGCCCCAACTACCCATCGAACTCATGGTGTTGTGTTCCATCCCCCCCGAAAAAATGCTGATCTGCATATGACCGTATTTTTCGTTGGCGAAGGGATAAGGGCCAAACCAATCGGAGAACAGCCGCAGCATATCGGGTAGCCAGTTGCGCAGGCGCGGAAAGGCCAGCGAAGTGTCGGCGCTGTATACATAATTCAATACCTGAACCGTATCGCCGGGGGTCGACAAGGGCACTGTTTGTTCCAGGATTTCGTAGCGACTCACCGCGGTGCCCAGCAGGTAGGGTGGCATGCTGTACTGGTGGTGCCAGTGGTAGCGCACCCGCTGCCCGACGGTATCGATGCGCGTGAGCAGCCCGGGCCCGCCTGCGCGGAAACCGAGGGGAACATCGGCCACCAAGATGGTGGTGTCGGCCCGTACGCCGAGGTGCTGAAACGACGGCCACCAATCGCGGCAGCCATAGGGTTGAGACAGGGTCCACAGCACGGGAATGCTATCGGCGCTGTGGCGAGCGGTCATGAACGAACCAAATCCATTGGGGTTTATGGGAGGCACTCCGGCATAGCGAATGCGCAAGTCGAAGAGTTGACCGGCCGGCCAGCCCCCCGGAATGGGGAATGCGAGGACTAGTTGCAGGGTATCTCGTCGAAATGAAAGCGGTTGATCGGACAGCCAAACGGAGTCGACCTGGAGCGCACGATCGAGGTCGACATACAGTTCATCCGCTGGAACGTCGAGGCCCAAACGATAGGAAACCTGTCCGGCCACGTAGCGCTGTTCGGGGTCGAGGCGCAGGCTTAGTTCTTGTTTTTGGATGCGCACCGCACTAAAAGTGTTGGGCTGTGATGGTGGCCGGAGACCCGGATCGACCGT
>CAIVQI010000020.1 GCA_903908015.1 uncultured Bacteroidota bacterium | reverse complement strand
GTCAAAAAAAATGACAGCAAAACAGCAGAAAAATTGGATTTCATTGGAAGTTTGGGTTTCTACTTAAAAAAAAAAGCCACGACAAAGCGTGGCCTTCAATGGAGAATTTTTTGGTTAACGGTTCAACAAAACGCGGTGTGTGGTCGCATTTTGACCCATTTCAACACGGATTAAATAAGCGCCTTCACGCGCTAATTCGCCAGTTTGTGTGGTACCATCCCAGTTCAATGACAGGCTTCCTGCACCAGCAAAACCATCGAACAGGGTAGCTACGGGCTGACCGAGGATGTTATAAACCCGAACTTTTAAGCCGCCAGACTGAACCACATTGAGGTCAATGCGTGTGCTTCCCGAAAATGGATTGGGATAAATTTTGTTAAGTGTTACAGAATTGGATTTCACGCTTGCAGCTGAAACAGCATCGCTTCCATCGCAACGCGTGCACTCATTCCAACAATAGGTAAGATAGGCAGTGCCCTCCAGAAGATACTGGCGGTTATAACCACCGAAGCCGTCATCAATGCCGCAAGAAGCCAAGGTAGCAGCACCCTCGTTCATCCCCCAATTATTTCCATTGACAAACTTGAACGTGAGGGTTTGACCTAAAACGCTATCCGGGAAGGTGATGGCTATTCCCCATTTGTTGTTGCCAAGATTCGTGAGGGTGCCTGTAGTATCACTGGGTGACCAAGCTTGCATGGCGGTGCCATTTACAGATGCACCGCGGGGCACGAAGTCACCAGCAACACGGATGCCGAAAGGTGAGATGGGATCCGTGTAGTTGGACATATCCATTCCAAAATAAACGGTGAAATTTTGGGCGTTTGCGGCAAATACAAATGCCATTACCGCCACCAGAAGGGTAAAGATTTTTTTCATATTAAATTTGAATTTAGTTTTTTGATGGACAAAAATAAATATTTCTTTTTTAAGCAACAATTATAATTTTATTTTAGTGAGCAATGACCAAAAAAATGAAAAACGCTATCGGGGAAAAATAAATCGGTTTGAAATTGGTATTTTTCGCCCTTTGTAATAGCTATGTCGACCCAACTGAAGAAAGTGGCCATTCTCACCTCGGGAGGTGATTCGCCCGGTATGAATGCCTGCATCCGCGCGTTGGTGCGCTCCGGAATTTATTATTCTCTAGAAATGTGGGGGGTCATTCGGGGCTACGACGGACTCATCCAGGGCGACTATCAGAAGATGGATCTGCGGTCGGTGAGCAACATCATCAACCGGGGTGGTACCATCCTAAAGTCAGCCCGTTCGGAAGAGTTCAGAACCGAGGCGGGCATGGAAAAGGCGTACAATCAACTCAAGCAGCGTGGCGTTGAGGCGTTGGTGGTCATCGGGGGTGACGGCTCGTTTCGTGGTGCTTATCATTTCAGCAACCGCTACGACATCAAGGTGATCGGTTTGCCGGGCACGATCGACAATGACCTATACGGCACCGACTTCACCATTGGCTATGACACAGCCACCAACACGGTGGTGGAGTGCATCGACAAGATCCGGGATACGGCGGATGCCCACAATCGCTTGTTTTTTATTGAGGTGATGGGCCGCGACGCCGGTTACATTGCTCTCCATTCTGGCATTGCGGCTGGATGCGAAGATATTCTCATCCCAGAAACCAAAACAAGCATCGACGAACTCGTAGAAAATTTGAAAAAGGGGCGCGCGCGCAACAAAACATCTGGTTTGGTGATCGTAGCAGAAGGCGATGAGGAAGGTGGTGCCTATGAAATTGCCCGAAAGGTTAAGGAGCAATTCGACGGCTACGAAATGAAAGTCACTATCCTGGGTCACATTCAGAGAGGGGGCAGTCCGAGTTGTTTCGACCGTGTATTGGCGAGTCGACTGGGCGTGGCGGCCATTGAAGGGCTCATGGAGGGCAAGAACCGCATGATGGCCGGCCTGATCAACAACCAGGTGGTGTTTACTCCCCTAACTGAGGCAGCCAAGACATCCTCGACGCTCGATCACGACTTGTTTCGCATCTCCAAGATATTGTCCATTTGATTCACCTCCAAGATGGCCGGCGACTGAGGCAAAGTTGTTTTCAAATAAAACATACTGTTTTTCAGGGTACATTTGCACGAAAACCAAAAATCAATTAAAATCCACAGCCTATGCTGCTTGTTTCAGATAGTGGTTCGACCAAGGCCGACTGGAAATTCGGAAGCCGAGAGGCCGATGTTTGTACCACCAAGGGGTTTAACCCTTTTTTCCATGATGCGG